>CALXIC010000191.1 GCA_944388265.1 uncultured Clostridia bacterium
GGGACCGGTCGACGCGATTTTGTCCGGTGCATGGGAACAGGGTCCGGTGGAAAGCTGTGTCATCAGCACCAGCCGGGAACACCACGGACTCCTATTATTAAAGGAAGATCATTACGAAGTACTGCCCATCGACTGTGTGGTGCCGGTGCTGCACGGCAAAAACGGCGAAGACGGCACGTTGCAGGGACTCTTGGAATTGGCAGGCCTTCCGTTTGTGGGGCCGGATGCGATCTCTTCCGCAAACTGCATGGATAAGGAGCTGACCCATATCATTTTGGGTGCGGCCGGTGTGCGGATGGCAAACTGGATGGCGGTGCGCCGCACCGATGACCGCGAAGCGGCGGCCGATGCGCTGGAAGCGAAGATCGGGTATCCGATGTTTGTCAAACCGGCGAATGCCGGTTCGTCGGTCGGCGTCTCCAAAGCGCATGACCGCAAGGAACTGTTTGCAGCGCTCGATCTGGCGTTTGAACACGATTACAAAGCGATTGTGGAAGAGACCATCATCGGGCGCGAGGTGGAATGCGCCGTGCTCGGCAACGAGGACGCCAAACCCTCCTTCCCGGGAGAAATCGAACCTTGCAACGAATTTTATGATTTTGAAGCCAAATACACCGTGCCGGATTCCAAACTGCACATTCCGGCGCGGCTCGACGAAGAGACGTCCGAACGTCTGCGCGAAACGGCAAGACGCGCCTATCTTGCCATCGGCTGCGCGGGACTTTCGCGGGTGGACTTCTTTGTCACCGATGATAACGACGTGATTTTAAACGAAATCAACACGCTGCCGGGCTTTACGAGCATCAGCATGTATCCGAAACTTTGGAACCACATGGGGCTTTCCATTTCGGAACTGCTGGATGCGCTGATTGCATATGGAATGGCGCGCGGAAACTGACGGAGGTGATGACATGAACAGTCATGCCATCGGCATTTTTGACTCGGGACTCGGGGGGCTGACCGCCGTCCGGGAACTGAAAAAGCTGCTGCCGCACGAACACATCATTTATTTCGGCGACAATGCCAGGGTGCCCTACGGCGGACGCAGCCGCCAGACCATCCGGCGCTATGCGGAACAGGATATCCGTTTTCTGCTTTCCCACGAGGTGAAGATGCTGGTCGCCGCCTGCGGTACCGTGAGCAGCAACCCGCCGCCGAAGGAATTTTTGCAGAGTCTGCCGGTAGCCTACACCAACGTGCTGATGCCGGCGGTGCAGGCCGCGTGCCGTCAGACCAAAAACGGACGCATCGGCGTCATCGCCACGGCGGCGAGTATTCACAGCGGCGCTTACGAACGGCAGATTCACCGCCTGCATCCGGAAATGACGGTGATTCAAAAGGCCTGTCCGCTTTTTGTACCGCTGATTGAAAACGGATACATCCAGCGCGACAACGCCGTGACCATTCAGGTTGCGCGCGACTACTTAGAACCCATCCTTGCGGAAGGAATCGACACGCTGATTCTGGGTTGCACCCACTATCCCATCATCAAGGGCTTGCTGGCGGATATTGTGGGGCCTGCGGTCACACTGGTGGATTCCGGCAAGGAATGCGCCCGCGCGGTCAAGCAGTATCTGATCGAAAACGATTTACTCAATCACAGCACACTGCCCGGCGAACAGCAGTATTTTGTCAGCGATAAGGATCAGGATTTTGGCGTCAAGGCCGGCATTTTCCTGGGAGAGGACATTTCTTCCCATGTGCAGGAAGTTGCCATTGACCATTATTAAGGAAGATCATGAGTACAACAAACAACCAGTTGGAAAACGTCTGGGTGCGGATTCGCGGTACCCAGCGTCAGGACGGCGAAACGGAAGTGAGCGAAACCGTTCTGTGCACGCAGGCGCGGTTTTACCGGCGCAAAGGCGTTTACTACATCATATATGAAGAAAGCGAAGCCACCGGGTACGGCGGATGCCGCACCATGCTGTCGTTTGAACCAAACGTCCGGCTGCGGATGACGCGTACCGGTCCGGTGCGGTCAAGCTTGCTGCTGGAACTGGGCAAGCGCAATGTCGGCTGTTATTTTCTGGAAAGCGGGGAACTGCAAATCGGGGTATTCGCGCAGGAGATGGACGGAAACCTCACCGATGACGGCGGGGAATTTATCTGCACCTACCGGCTGGACGTCAACTCCCTGCCGATGAGCGAAAATACACTGCAAGTGCAGATTCAGCGCGAACCGGTAAAGGAAGGGCCGCGCGATGAGTGATTGGTATGCGCCGCTTTATGACATGCTGTTGTCCGCGCTTGGGATGGCGGTTGCGGAAGATCGCTTGCCCGCTGTTCCGCTGCCGGGCTTTCATCTGAGCGAAACAGCGCCCGAAGAACCGGGGGACTATCGCTCCGACCTTCTGCTGCTCGCGGGGGAGGCACTTGGCGTAGCGCCCCGTGATCTTTTTGCGCTGCTGGAGGAATTTTGGTGGCTGGAAGACGGCGGCGTGTCGCGCTGTGAAGAGCGGCAGGGGATGCTGTATTTCTGGAGAGGAGAAAAATAGATGTCTTTTTTGGATGAGTTGGGACGGGAACTTTCCCGTGCCGGGCAGGATGTGATGCAGGGCACCCGCCAGACGGTGGATCGGGTGAAACTGACCGCACAGATTGCCGAACAGGAACGGAAGATCGAACGTGCGTATGCCGAACTCGGCCGCCGGCTGTATGAAGCGGGCGGAGAACTGTCGCACGAAGATTATATGCTGCTTTCCGAACCGATTGATCTGGCGTATGATTTGATCGAACAGCTGCGGGAAGAATCGACGTCATCGGATGCGGATTATTGCCCGATGTGCGGCGCGAGACTGTCGGGGATGGCGGCATTTTGCTCCAACTGCGGCGAATCGATCGAACGCTGCAAAACCTGCGGACGTCCCATTTCGAAATCCGCCATTTTCTGCAATTTCTGTGGAAGCAGAACAAACGAAACATAAAAAACACCCGCCGTCTGGCGGGTGTTTTTGGTTGTCGAAAACGAGCGTTTAGCGGTTTAGTTTTCCAATAAAGCTTCCAGTTTTTTGGGATCCATGAGTTCGACGGTGCCGCGCGACAATTTGACCATTCCTTCGCTTTGAAAATACCGCAGCATGCGGGTGACCACTTCGCGGGCGTTGCCCAAATGGTTTCCGATGGCTTCGTGCGTGATTTTTAAGCTCTTGCTGCCTTCGATGGCGGATTCTTCCAGCAAAAACTGCGCCAGGCGCTTGTCAAAGCTTTTCCATAGAATCTGATCCATCAGCCACATCACGTCGGAAAAGCGGCTGGCGATGAGCTCGTTGGTGTAATTGGCCAGCGGCGCGGACTGCTGCATGACCTCTTTGTAGACCTCGGACGGGATGACGAGCGTTTTCGTCTCCTTTTCGGCTTCGATGGAGATGTCAAACTGAATGCTTCGCATCATGCACGAGGCGGAAAAAAGGCAGATGTCCCGTTCAAACAGCCGGAAAATGGTGATCTCCCGCCCTTCGCTTGAGAGGGTGTAGGCGCGAAACTGTCCCGACTGAATCAGGTACAGGCCGGTACAGTCGGCAGATCCGCGGTGTACCAGCGCCCCTTTTTCAAAGGTGCGGCTCATGGCAGCGGACGAAATCCGGGTTTGCTGTTCTTTGGTGAGTTGGTCCCACATGGGAAAATATTCGGCAAGTGTCATCATAGCGTTACTCCTATCTGAGCACAGTATAGCACGCAAACAACCGCCGGTCAATTTCTTCTTGTCGGAAGTGTGGAGGAAGGACAATTTTGATCGATTGAGTGACAACATCACGGAAAATTTTCCTCACTTTGGGTATACTGTAACCAAACCAAGGAAAGGAAGGATCGAGCATGGCAGCAATTTCGATCAGCAGCAAACAGTTTGAAGCGTGGATGAAGGAAAAGCGGTTGGTTTTGGTGGATTACTGGGCGCCGTGGTGCGGCTACTGCCGGCGCATCGGTCCGGCTTATGACCGTGTGGCGGAAGAGCGAAAGGAGACGCTTCCCCTCGTAAAGATCAACATTGACGAGGAAGCAGCGCTGGCGGACGCACAGCAGATTGAAGTGATCCCCACGCTCGTCCTTTATCAGGACGGCGAAGCAGTCGCCTCGATCGTTGCACCCGATTCGAAAGCGGCGATCGACGCATTTTTAAACGAAGCATTGGCAAAGCGCTGAAACGAAGAATAGGAGAACCATGATGGAACAACATCTTTACGATTTACTCATCATCGGCGGAGGACCCGGCGGTTATACCGCAGCACTTTACGGCGCGCGTGCCGGGCTTCAAACGGCGGTGCTCGAAAAACTCTCCGCCGGCGGACAGATCGCCCTGACCGAACAGGTGGACAATTACCCCGGATTTGAAGAGGGGATCGACGGCTTTACGCTCGGGGAAAAGATGCGGGCACAGGCCGAACGCTTCGGCGTTCAAACCATTTATGCCGAAGTGACGAGCGCCGAGCTTACCAAATCTCCCAAGGTGCTGCACACCAGCGAGGGAACGTTTTATGCAAAGACGGTGGTGCTTGCCACCGGCGCGAACCCCAGAACGCTGGGACTGCCGCATGAACAGGAACTCATCGGCCGCGGCGTGGCGTACTGCGCTTCCTGCGACGGGATGTTTTACCGCGGCAAAGAGGTGGTCGTCGTGGGCGGCGGCAACACGGCGGTGGCGGATGCGCTGCTGCTCAGCAAGATCGCGAAGAAGGTGACGCTTGTGCACCGGCGCGACACTCTGCGTGCAACCAAAATTTATCAGGAATCGCTGGAAAAAGCCGAGAATATCGACATTCTCTGGAACCATGGCGTATCGGAACTTCTTTTTGATCAGAAGCTGACGGGCGTGCGCTTCAAACAGCTGCAAACGGGAGAGGAAACCACGCTTTCGTGCGATGGGCTTTTTATCAGCGTCGGGCGCAATCCGGTGACGGGCTTTGTAGCGGATGAACTGGCGCTGGATCCAAACGGCTATGTACTGGCGGATGAATCGACCAAAACGAATCTGCCGGGCGTGTTTGCGGTGGGCGATGTGCGCACCAAACCACTGCGCCAAGTGGTGACCGCCGTGTCCGACGGCGCGGTGGCGGCGCATATGGCGGAAGAATTTTTGGCTGGGGGTGTTTGAGATGAAGCGGCGTACCAAGCGTCTGCTTGTGACCGTGCTTTTTGTGCTGGGTGGCGCACTGGCGGGGTTTCTCTATTACCGGTTCGTCGGCTGTTCGACCGGAAGCTGCTGGATCACCTCGCATCCGGCGGTGACGACGGTTTATTTTGCCATCATCG
>CALXIC010000192.1 GCA_944388265.1 uncultured Clostridia bacterium
AGACGTCAATTCCTGCGCGCAGCAATTCTTCCACATCCTGATACCGCTTTTCATGGCGGCAGCCCTGCGCATTGGTATGCGCCAGCTCATCCAGCAGTAAAAGCTGCGGCTTTCGCAATATGGCCCGGTTGAGATCGAATTCCAGCTGTTTCTTGCCCTGCTGTTTTACGATGCGGTTGGGAAGCAGCTCCAGACCGTTGAGCAGGGCTTCCGTTTTGGGGCGGTGATGGCAGTCCACCAGTCCGGCGACCACATCAACGCCGCGCCGTTTGGCAGCATGCGCCGCTTTAAGCATGGCATAAGTTTTTCCAACGCCGGAAGCGTATCCGAAAAAGATCTTCAAATGTCCTCTTGCGGAAATCGTGTTTTTAGCAGAGGAACTGGGGTTCGGCAAATCCATAAAATCACCCCCCTGGTTGCAGAATGTATCATCGCTGTGTCTTTGAAGAAAACAGGATGTATGGTTCTTTGGCAAGAATGGAGCAATCGCAGAACGCAAACGATCGTTTGCGTTCTGCGATTGGTTGTTTTGATTCAATTAGATATGGAAGCATTTTTGAATATCTTTAAAGCGGCCCAAAACCAGCATGGTGCTGTTTTCCAGCAGTGTGGTGTCGGAACTAATATTCATATTTAAGGAATCGTTTTCTTTGAGTGCCAGAATGTTGATGCCGTGTTTGTTGCGTACATCGAGGTCGCCGATGGTTTTTCCGATCCATCCGCGGGGAATGGAAACTTCGAAAATGGCATGTCCTTTATCCAGTTCGATATAATCGAAAATATGGTTGGAACTGTAGCGGATGGCCGTCCAGGCAGCCAGCTGCTTTTCGGGATAAACCACGTCGTCGGCGCCGTTGCGGAGAAGGAATTTGGCATGAACGTCTCTTGCGGCTCTGGATACCACTTTTTTCGCGCCCAATTCTTTGAGCAGGGAAGTGGCCTCCAACGAACTTTGGAAATTATCACCGATGGCGACGATGCATAAATCAAAGTTGCGCACGCCCAGCGATTCCATAAATTCTTCGTTGGTTGCATCGCCGATTTGTGCGTTGGTGACGTAGGGAAGAGCGGCGTTGACACGGCGTTCTTCTTTATCGATGGCCATAATCTGGTGATTCATTTCGTCTAATTTCATGGCAATGTGACGGCCGAAACGTCCAAGGCCAATCAATAAGATGGATTTCATGTGGTTTCCTCCTTTAGCCCACGGTGATCTTTTCCTGCGGATATCTGGAATCGGTTGCACGGCGTTCAGAAATGGCTGCAAAAATCAGGGTCAATCCGCCAACCCGTCCAAAGAACATCAGTGCAATGAGAATCAAATGTGAAAAACCGCTTAGTTCAGGCGTAATGCCAAGCGTCAGCCCAACGGTGCCGATCGCGGAAGCGGTCTCGAACAACGCGGCCACCAGCGGCACCTGTTCGGTGTAGCTGATGATCATCCCGCCCGCTAAAAACAAAAACACATACATCAAAAAGATGGTAGCAGCGTTGCGGATCGTGCCGTCGGAAATGCGGCGCTTGTAAAACTGCGCATGGTCCCTTTTGCGGAATACCGACACAGCGGACGAAAATAGTACGGCAACCGTCGTTGTTTTCATCCCGCCCGCGGTAGATCCGGGAGATCCGCCGATGAGCATCAAAAGAATGATCAAAAGCTGCCCCACTTCGCTGAGTGCGGTGAGGTCCGCCGTATTGAAACCGGCGGTTCGGGGCGTGACCGACTGGAACAATGCATTCCACACGCGTTCCCAAAACGGCAAATCCGAAAATTCGCAGAAGAAAAAGTAAATGGCGGGCACGACAATCAAAAAGGCGGTAACCGTGAGGATGACCTTGCTCTGCATCCGGTATTTTTTCAGATGCCATTTGTTTTTTCGGATGTCGTCCCAAGTCAAAAACCCAATGCCGCCGGTAACGATCAACGCCATGATGGTCAGATTGATGACCGGCTGAGAGGAATAGGGCGTGAGCGAACAAAATGGCTGGCGCACGCCCAAGAGGTCAAACCCTGCATTGCAGAAAGCAGAGATCGAGTGAAAAACTGCGTACCAAAGACCTTTCAAAAATCCGAAGTCCCGGCAAAATACCGGAGCAAGCGCCAACGCACCGATCAGTTCGATCGTCAAGATCACATGCAATAGGAATTTGGTCATACGGACGATGCCGCCCACCTGCGGTGCGGCGATGGCTTCCTGCATGGTGCTGCGCTGCATCAAGTCGATTTTTCGTCCGGATGCGGCCGCGATGGCAACACCCACCGTGACGACACCCATCCCCCCGATTTGAATGAGCGTTAGAATGACTGCCTGCCCGAAAACGGACCAGTAGGTCGCCGTGTCATGAAGCACCAAACCGGTGACGCATACGGCAGAGGTCGCGGTAAATAAGGCATCGATGAATGGGGTATTGACGCCTTCCTGCGTGGCGAATGGAAGCATCAGCAGCAATGTGCCGATATAGATGACACCGGAAAACCCCAAGATAATAATTTGAAAGGAGGTCATGTGCCGGTTCACTGGTTTTTGTAGCGTTTGTTTCTGATGTGGCTGCATAAATTACTCCTGCGTCGTTTTATATAATCTGAACAACAACTCTATTCTATCTTTCCCGCCATTAAATATGTATAAATAAGCGTGTTATGGAATTAAGATTGTATAAAGATCGAAAAAACGGAGAAAAGAGCAGATGGTGGAAAAAAAGCCAAGCACTTTTGCAAAGATTACTTTCAGGAAAATACTTGGCTTAAGAAGCGTTTATCATCGAAGTTCGCGGGCTTTTTGGATCTCAGCAAGGAAACGGCGTGCCGTTTCGGTGATTTTTTGATAATCACCAGTCTTTGCACCCGCGGTAAGGGAGCCGCCCGCGCCTACGGCGATTGCGCCGGCACGAATCCAGTCGCCCGCATTTTCCACGGTGACGCCGCCGGACGGCATCATCAGTGCATGCGGCAGCGGCCCGAGTACCGAGCGGATAAAAGCAGGACCCGCCACATCCCCCGGGAAGATTTTTAAAATGTCTGCGCCGCATTCCATCGCGTGGACGCATTCGGTCGGAGTAAAGACTCCCGGCATGGAGACGATTCCGTAACGGTTGCAAAGTTTCACCGTTTCGGGATCAAAATAGGGCGAAACGATGTATTGTGCGCCTGCCAAAATCGCGGTGCGCGCGGTTTCGGGATCGAGTACCGTTCCGGCGCCAATGATGATTTCCCCGTTTTGATAGCGGTCGGCCATCGATTCGATGAGTTTTTCTGCGTGCGGAACTGTAAAGGTCAGTTCCACTGCCGCAACGCCCCCGGCGATGCAGGCATCGGTGATTTTTTCGGCTTCTTCCATTGAAGAGGCACGGACAACGGCGACCAATCCGGCTTCCTGAATGCGGGAAAGGGTGGTGATACGATTCATACGAATCCTCCTAGCGATCCAACTCGCTTTGTTCCAGCGTATGATGATTTTGGATGATGCGCTCCAGTTCTGATAAACAGGTGACGGTCAAATCCCCCGGAATGGTGCATTTGAGGGCGGCCATCGCCGCGCCGTATGCGCAGGCGGCCTTTGCCGAACGTTTCGCAAGAAGGCCAAACAGCGTTCCGGCTACAAACGCATCGCCCGAACCGACCCGATCGACGACGTCGATTTCATAGGGTGTTTCGCGGAAAAAGGAATCCGCTTTCGCATCGTAGACGGTGCAGGTGAATCGGTGATGAGAGGGGGAATCGGCCTGCCGTTCGCTCGAAGCGACATAGCGAAGCGCGTATGTTTCTGCAAAGCGCTTCATCATTTCCCGCAGCGAGCCGGTTTGTCCAAACATTTTGCGGAAAGATTCTTCCGAGATAAACAGCACATCGATCCACGGCAGCAGCGGCTCGACCACGGCGCGTTCTTCCTGATCGCTCCACAAGGCTGCCCGGTAGTTGATGTCGAAAGAAACCAATGCGCCGGCGCGGTGCAATTTTCGCATCCAATCGATCGCCGTTTCCCGGATCTGTCCACCCAGCGCCAGCGTGATGCCGCTGGTGTGGAAGAGGCGTGTGGAAGACAGCAGTTCTTCGGGAAGTTCTTCCGGACGCAGGGAATGAATCGATGAATGGGCGCGGTCATAGACCACCGAAGGTTTGCGCGGTGCAGAAGCGCCTTCATAATAATAAGTACCTAAACGTGCCTGCGGCGTGCGGTCGTAGATCACCGGGCGGGTATCCACCCCCATCGACCGGGCTTTTTCCAACACGAAGCGGGTCAGCGCATGATCGGGAAGCTTGGTGCACAGTCCCGTCGAAAGCCCCAGCTGGGCGGCACCGGCGGCGACGTTTAATTCTGCTCCCGCAGCGTCGCGCCGCAGCAGTCCCGGACTTTGCAGGCGATCCTTTCCGTCGGGGGAGAGCCGCATCATCACTTCTCCCAAAACCAATAAATCATACATGCTGTTCGCCTTCCTTTCGGTTTTTACGCTTTTTCGCGAAGCCATTTTCTGCGGATTGAATGTGATAAGTTTCTTCGCCGGAATCGTCCTTTGCGGCCAATTCCCGGTACTGCTTCCGGAATTCCTGCGGCGATACCCCGTATTGTTTCCGAAACAGCAGGTAAAAATTCTGTCTGGAATTGATGCCAACCTGCTGATCCAGATCGCCGATGTTGATATCGGAAGACTTGAGCAGGAGTTCAGCCGTGCGCATCCGCACATTGGTGAGATATTGCCAAACGGTGCATTCCATTTGCTGTTTGAAGATGCGCTGCATATAGGTTTTATTGAGCCCCACATGATTGGCAATGTCGTCGATGCAGGTAATGTTGCAGTAATTTTGTTGGATGTAGTCCTTAATGGCATTGATGTGGCTGATGAGGTAGCTGTTGGCGCTTTGATAAACCCGCGCAATGTCGATGAGCATTTTGTTGATGATAATATTGGAATAGCAAGGACAATGTTTGTGCTGAAATTCATCCAATACGGCTTTGATGGAGGGGTAAATGCTGTGCGCATCCGAGATGATGGCAACGCCGCTAAAGGAATGGACAAACTGTTTCAGATCGGAATTGCTTTGAATCAGTGACCTCAGCGGAAGCATACCTTCATTTGCCGCTGTGGGTGCAAGGGAGCATCCGTGCAGCGAACAAGGAGTATTTGGAATAAATTCCAGTTTATGCCATAAGCCGGAATTGAAGAGCAGCAGATTGTGCTTCTTTAAAACATACCGTTCAGAATTGACGTAATAGGCACAGCTTCCGTCGGAAACATAGTTGATCTCAATGCCTGCATGGGTGTGGAAATCCATTTGAAAAGAATCCCAGGCAAAATCCACATAACCCTCGACAGTAGAAAGGGTCAACTCTTTGGAAATGTGATCGGATAGATAACCGTTCATGCACCAGAACCTCCGGAATAAGTTTGCGACTTGTATGGATTATTATAGAATGATGGTGATTATTTTTTACAACAAAATGCTGCACGGAACACATTAGAAAAATATTGGGAAAAAAGTGTAAAAAAAAATCATGCAAGTCAATACGATAAATATAAAAAAATAATAAAAATCAAGAAGGATTCATGAATATAATTTGAAGTCAAATGGATTTTGGGGAATTTTTCAATGCAATTATAACATAATTATGTAAAAAATAGCAACTATTTTTATTAAAAAGATGTGATTATTTCGTATAGATTTTTTGCTCTGGATGTTTTATACTAAAAACACGATAAATCAGAGCGATATTTAGATAATATTCTGAATATCAAATCAAACTGGATCAAGAAAAGAGGTAATAGGTTATGAAAAAGATTCTTGCAGTCTTGCTGGCTGGTATGATGGTGACTTCTCTTGTAGCTTGTGGCGGCGAAACCACGACGGAAAGCACGACGGAAGAAACCACGACTGAAGAAACCACGACTGAAGAAACCACCACTGAAGAAGGTGGAGAAACTACCGCTACGGAAGGCGGCGGCGTTTTGCCGGCAGATCACACTGCGACATTGACTTACGTTTCGTGGAACGACACTCAGAACGTACAGAACCAGGCGACCATTGATAAATTCAATGAATACTATCCGAACATCCAGATCGAAATTTCGTACTCCGCTTGGAACGAATACTGGAACAAACTGGAAGCAGCTGCTTCTTCGGGTACCTTGAACGATCTGGTTACCCAGCACACCAACAACATTGAAATGTACGTCAACAACGGCTTCGTGGAAGACTTGACCAATCTGGCTGATTACGGCTTTGATTTCTCCTACGACAACCATCCGGAAGGCGTAAAGAGACTGTTCCGTTTTGATGACAAAATGTGGGGCGTTCCGAAAGATATCGACTGCATCGTCATGGTCTACAACAAAGATATGTTTGATGCTGCTGGTTTGGATTACCCGACCGATGAATGGACTTGGGACGATCTGACCGACGCGTGCGAAGTGCTCACCGATAAGGACAACAACAAATACGGCTTTGCATTCCGTAATGACCAGCAGGGTGGTTATGCTTCTTTCTTGTACCAGAACGGCGGCGGCCTGCTGACCGAAGATGGTACCAAAGCGCTGGTTGACTCCGATGAATCCATCGAAGCAATGGAATGGTGGATGGACGGTTATGCGAAATATTCGCCGACCCAGGCAATGCTGACCGAAAGCACCATGGACGCTTTGATCCAGAACGATACGCTGGCAATGTGCACCGATGGTAACTGGGCACTGAATACTTACTACGAAAACGAAGAACTCGCAGATAAATTCGACATCGCTGCTCTTCCGCATCCGGCTGACGGCGAACATGCTACCATTTCGAACGGTTTGGCTCTGTGCGTAACCACTGGCTTGCCGGAAGAAAAACTCGAAGCTGCGAAACAGTTTGCTGCTTACTTCGGCTCGAAAGAAGGCCAGGAAGTTGCTGCAATGGGTCCGTCCATTCCGTGCTACGACGGTGTCGTTGATCTGTGGGCAGAACAGAACAAAGACCTGTTCCGTACCGAAGCAGTTACGAGCCAGCTGAACAACGGTTATGGCGTACAGTGGGTTGGCACCGAACTGAAGACCCAGTGGAACCAGGCTCTGGAAACCCATATCGGTTACATCTACGACGGCAACGATGTTGCTACCGAACTGAAAGCAGCTGCTGAAGAAATGAATGCAATCCTTGCTCAGGAAGGCAAATAAGCCGGTAACTGAGGATTTATCTTAGGGTTTGATGATGCCCCGGAGAATATCCGGGGCGTCATACTCTTGAATGTATGGCGTATTTTGCGCCGCCTTTCAAACAATCGGACAAATCCGGTTAGGCAAAACTTGTAGATTTTGCTTGAGTTTTGCGGAAATTTCAAAGATTGGTGGTTATGCATAATGAGCAAGTCCAAAGGTCTCAGCCGCAAACATCAAGACTGGCTGTGGGGTTACTTTTTTGTATTCCCAACGTTTTTTGGTCTTTGTGCGCTGAATATTTATCCGATTTTCAAGACACTTTATATGTCGTTCGGGACCTCCGGGATGTTCGGTAAGATCGTAATCGATCCGAACAATGTTTTTGGAAACTATACCCGCCTGTTCCAGGATATGGAAGTTTGGTATGCAATCCGCAATACGTTGGTGTTTACCTTTATTTCTGTACCGCTTGGAATTGTGTTGGCTGTTGTATTGGCTTCGCTGATGAGCCAGCAGATCAAAGGGGTAGGGGTTTATCGTGTGTTGTACTTCATGCCGGTAGTTGCTGCTCCAGCCGCCATTACGATGGTTTGGAAGTTGATGTACAACGAACAGTATGGTGTTATCAACACCCTGATTCGTGCCGTAGGCGGCCCGTCCATCTCTTGGTTGAATGATACCCGTTTCTGCCTGCTCTCCTGTGCAATCGTTGCAATCTGGAGCGGCTTGGGGCAGCAGATCATCATCATGATCGGCGCAATTACTGGTGTCAGCAAATCTTATTATGAAGCGGCGGATATCGACGGCGCTTCGGGAGCAAGAAAACTTTGGAGCATTACCGTTCCGTTGGTTTCTCCGTCGATTTTCTTCATTCTCATCACCGGTATGATCGGTGCATTGAAACAGTTCGATATCGTTTACATGCTGTACGGCAAAACCAATGGTGTTGCGTCGGTTATGAATGCGGTTCGTACCATCATGCACAAATACTATGAACAGGCGTTCACCGTTTTGGACAAAGCGTATGCGTCTGCACTGGTAATGGTGGCGTTCGTCATCATCATGATCTTTACCATCATTCAGTTTGTGGCTCAGAAAAAATGGGTCTATTACGATAACTAAGAGAGGAGGATACGAGTATGGCTAATATCAAACCGGGTTCGAGAGCATCTCATGTTTTGATTCACGTTTTCCTCATCTTGGGTGCAATTGTGATGGTATTCCCGTTTTTCTGGATGCTGTCTTGTTCCTTGAAGACGCAGGGACAGATCACCTCTATTGATATCGTTTGGTGGCCGTCGCCGATGAAGTTTGACAACTACATTGAAGCGACTCGTCCGCTGCCGTTCTTGAAACTGTACTATAACACCATCGTGATGGTTATCGGGCGTGTCATTTGCGCATTGCTCTTCTCTTCGATGGCTGCTTATGGTCACGCACGTTTGAAATTCCCCGGCAACAACGCGATTTTTGCAATCGTCATCATTCAGCAGATGGTTCCGGGCGAAATCTTCATCCTTCCGCAGTATCAGATGTGCGCAGGGTTGGGCATTTTGAACACCAACTTCGCCCTGATCTTCCCGGGTCTTGTTTCTGCATTTGGTACCTTCCTGCTTCGTCAGAACTTTGTGTCGCTGCCGAATGAATTGGAAGAAGCGGCGGTCTTGGATGGTTGTAACCGTTGGCAGATTTATTACCGGATTATGCTTCCGCTTTGCGGATCGGCGCTGGTATCTTTGACGGTATTCACCACCTTGTTTGCATGGAAAGACCTCATGTGGCCGTTGATCTGTAACATGGACGTCAACCACTTCACCCTGTCGTCCGGTCTTGCTACCGTTCGTGAAACGCTTAACACGAAACAGGGCGCTTTGATGGCAGCGAGTGTTATTTCGACCTTCCCGTTGATTTTTGTCTATGCAATCTGTCAGAAATACTTCATTGAAGGTATTGCTCAGACTGGTATGAAATAAAAATCATCTTAGGAATAAAAAACCTCACCTTTTGGTGAGGTTTTTTTATTTCAGATATTGCAACAATATATTCATAAGCTGTTGCAAATTAATGCAATCTTCATTATAATAAGGAAAGTATTTATACAAAATTAATGTCACTGAATTGAAAGAATTAAAGTGGGTTGAATGATATGAATATCATAGTTGTTGGCTGTGGAAAAGTTGGTCGAACGATTACCCAGTATTTAAGTGAAGAAAATCACAACGTAACGGTCATCGATGAACGAATGGACCGCATTGAAGAAATGATCAACGAATACGATGTGCAGGGCGTTTGCGGCAATGGATTGCTTTGTCAGACATTGGAGGAAGCGGATGTCCATCACACCTATTTGATCATTGCGACAACCGATTCGGATGAAGTCAATATGCTCAGTTGTTTGACGGCACGCAAATTGGGCGCGCGTCATTCGATTGCGCGTGTGCGCAATCCGATTTATTTGCAGCAAAATGAATTTATGCGCGATCAGCTGGGCTTTTCGATGCTAATCAATCCGGAATATCAGGCGGCGATTGAAATTTCGCGTATGCTTCGTTTCCCGTCGGCCATCAATGTGGAAACGTTTGCAAAAGGCCGCGTGGACTTGGTTGAAATAAAAATTCAAGCGCGCAGCCGGTTGGCAGGCATTCCGCTTTCCAAAATTCCCAAACTCTGCGATGCGCACGTCTTGATCTGCGCGGTGGAACGCCGGGAGCATGTTTATATCCCGACCGGGGATTTTGTGCTTCGTGAAGGGGACCGAATTCATGTCACTGCTTCGCGTAAGGACATGGACATCTTCTTTAAAAATATCGGGATGTCTTATGGGGTTCCGCGGTCTGTGCTGATGATTGGCGGCGGACGCATTGCGTTTTACTTGACGCGGCAGCTCAGCGAAATGAATAACATGAAGCTGCGGATCATTGAAATGGACGAAAAACGCTGCGAAGAACTGTCCGATCGCTTCCCGCGTGCGGAAATCATTCATGGAGACGGCACGAACCAGGCGTTGCTGGAAGAGGAAGGAATGCTGGAATCCGATGCGATTGTTGCATTGACAGGCATTGATGAAGAAAATATCGTCATTGCCATGTTTGCGAAAATGCGCGGATCGATGAAGGTGATTACCAAAGTCAGCCGTCCCAATCTTGCTCAAATTTTGGAAAGTATTGGTACGGAAAGCGTTATTTCACCCAAAGACATCACGGCGAACACCATTTTGCAGTATGTGCGCGCCAAACAAAATACCAAGGGAAACAGCGTCAAAACGCTTTATAAGTTGATGGATGGACGTTTGGAAGCGCTGGAATTTGTGATTACACAGGAACAGCGGGGAATTGGCATTCCGCTTCGGGATTTGAAGCTCAAAGAAGGGATTCTGATCGTCGCTTTCATTCGCGGCAATCGTGTGATTTTCCCAAATGGTGATGATTCCATTCATATCGGTGACAGTGTATTGGTGGTAACCACCAATCGCCGCTTGCTCGATTTGAAGGATATCTTGGCGGAATATTAAGGGGGCGCACGATTGAATAAACGATTAGTGTTGCGAACCATTGGCCGAATTGGATTGATTTTGGCAGGATTATTGCTGATTCCGCTTTTGGTGTCTTTGATTTATCAGGATGGTTGCGTCGTAAGTTTTGCGGTGCCCATTTTGTTTTTGGCTGTTTTCGGCATTTTGACGCAGCGTATCGAATATAAAAAAGGGACCTACCGTTCGCGAGAGGGATATGCAATTGTTTTTGCAAGCTGGATCTTGATGTCTGTGGCGGGGGCGTTGCCTTTTGTGATTTCTGGAGCGATTCCTTCCTTTGTGGATGCCTTGTTTGAATCGATTTCCGACTTTACGACCACGGGATCGTCAATTTTGACGGAGATTGAATCGCTGCCGGAAAGCATCTTGTTCTGGCGCAGCTTTACTCACTGGATCGGCGGTTTGGGTATCTTGATGTTTATGATGGCCATTTTGCCGAAAGCCGACCGGCGTTCGATGTATTTGCTGCGCGCGGAAGTGCCCGGTTATAAGGTGGAAAAGCTGACAACCAGTCTAAAGAAGACGGTGCGGATTCTGTACGGCATTTATATCGGAATGACCGTGTTGCTGATCATCCTGCTGATGTTTGGCGGAATGAATTTGTACGATGCCATGGTTCATGCCTTCAGTACGGCCGGTACCGGAGGGTTTTCCAATCAAAATACCAGTGTGGCCTTTTATGATAGTGCATATATTGATGCGGTGATCGGCGTATTTATGATGCTGTTTGGTGTCAACTATTCGCTTTATTATTTTTTGCTGCTGCGCCGTTTTCGGGATGTGGCAAAAGATGAGGAACTGCGTACTTACGTAGGGATCATTGCCATCTCGACGATTTTGATCGCCGTCAATATATTGCCGATGTACGGCAATATTTGGTCGAGCTTGCGGTATAGCTTTTTCCAGGTATCTTCGATTATTACCACAACGGGCTTTATGACAGCGGACTATACGCTGTGGCCGTCGTTTTCTCAGGCGATTTTGCTGTTGGTGATGTGTGTGGGCGCCTGTTTTGGTTCCACCGGTGGTGGGATCAAGGTGACTCGTTTGATCCTGATTTTCAAGCAAATCAAGCGGGAATTGATGCGCTTGATCGAGCCCCGTTCCATCATCACGGTTCGTATCAATGGCCGGCCGGTGGATCGGAGCGAACTCAATGCGACCAACGTGTTCTACATGACCTATATGGCGATTATCACGGCTTCGACGCTGCTGTTGTCGCTGGATAACCGCGATCTGTTGACGACTCTGACGGCGGTAATGACCTGCATCAACAATGTCGGGCCTGCCTTTGGACAGTTGGGACCAACGGCGAATTTTTCGGAATTCAGCGCGTTTGGAAAACTGCTCCTTTCCTTCGATATGCTGGCCGGACGATTGGACGTCGTGCCAGTGCTGTTGCTCTTTCAGCTTCGTGCTTGGAGTAAACAATAAGAAAAAAGACATCTCCTGCGGATTTGCTTATGTGCGATAAAGAAGTAATAG
>CALXIC010000193.1 GCA_944388265.1 uncultured Clostridia bacterium
ATCTGGTAGAACCGTTTTCGAAATATAGCTACATCGTCAAAGATCCGCAGCAGATCCCACGCATTTTTAAAGAAGCGTTTTATTTGGCAGGAAGCGGACGGCCGGGACCGGTCATCATCGACGTGCCGATGGATGTGCAGAGCGAAAAGATTCATTTTGAATATCCGGAAGAAGTGCACCTTCGTTCCTATAATCCGACGATTGAAGGCCATCCGGGACAGATTAAGCGGCTGATGACGGCGCTCAAATCGGCGAAACGCCCGCTGATCTTTGCCGGCGGCGGGATTTTCAACGCCAAAGCGCGCGAAGAATTGCAGCAGTTTGTGCATCAAAGCAAAATTCCTGTGATCCATACCATGATGGGGATCGGTGCGTTGCAGACGGACGATCTGTATAACCTCGGGATGGCAGGTTCGCATGGCTGCAAAACGGCAAACTATGCGCTCAACCATGCGGATTTGCTGCTTTTGATCGGTGCACGTGCGGCCGACCGCGCGATCCGCAATCCGGAACAGCTCAAAGAAGGCAAAAAGGTCATTCATATCGACATCGACCCGGCGGAAATCGGGAAAAATCTGGCGGTCGATATTCCCGTGGTGGGGGATGCCAAACACGTGCTTTGCGCGATGCTCGAACGCTTGAATTTCACCGGTCCGGAAGAATGGGTCAACGAACTGCGCACCATCAAGGAAGAACCGCATAAGATGGAACCTTCTTACGAGGGCTGTATCAATCCGAAAGCCTTTGTGCGCAAACTTTCGCAGGCGGCGCAGACCGATGCGGTCATTTGCGCCGACGTTGGCCAAAATCAGATTTGGTCGGCGAACAACTACCGTGTAAAGGACGGACGGTTCTTTACTTCCGGCGGCATGGGCACGATGGGTTATGCGATTCCGGCAGCCATCGGCGCGAAATTCGCAGCGCCCAACCGTCAGGTATTTGCCATCTGCGGCGACGGATCGTTCCAGATGCAGATGATGGAACTTGGTACCATTGCACAGAATCAGGTGCCGGTAAAGATTGTGGTCATGACCAATAATACGCTGGGAATGGTGCGCGAATTGCAGGAAAGAGGCTATGCCGGCAATGAGATCGGCGTGGATCTGACCGGAAGCCCCAACAATGCGGCGCTGGCACAGGCGTATGGCATCCCGTCCAAACAGATTTGCACCGATGATGAAGTGGATGCGGCGATCGCCGAACTGCTTTCGTCGGATGGTCCGTATCTGTTGGAATGCCGCGTAAGCGCCAAAGAGACGACCCTGTAAGGAGGAAGACCGATGAAACAAATCATTTCTATGCTGGTAGAAAACCATGCCGGTGTCCTTTCTCGTATTTCCGGCCTTTTTTCCAGACGCGATTTTAATATCGATTCGCTGGCTGTCGGCGTGACCGATGATCCCACCGTGTCGCGCATTACCATCATCGTCAACGGTGATGAAAGCACGGTGGAGCAGGTCGAAAAGCAGCTCAATAAATTGGTGGATGTCATCAAGCTGCGCCGTTTAAATCCGCCCGAAACCACCGCGCGGGAACTTTTGCTCATCAAGATTAAGTGCGACGCAAAAACCCGCGGCGAGATCATCGACGTTGCACGGGTGATGAATGCCAATATTGTCGATTTGTCTCCGTCCACGATGACGATCGAGATGACGGCCCGTCCCAGCCGCATCGATATGACGCTGGAACTGCTGCGGTCATACGGCATTTTGGAAGTTGCCCGCACCGGGACCATTGCGATGCAAAAAGGTCCGTCGACGCTTTAATTGTATAGAACAGTAAAACCGCTGGCTTTTGCCAGCGGTTTTTTGCTGAAAATTTTAGTCATCTGTTGTCTGACAACTCTTGCTATTTTTGGAGAACTCGGGTATAATAGCAAGAGAAGTTCGTATAGAAAGAAGCAGATGTCCATGCAAAAACCCAAAAAGCGATTGGCGGAAAGCATTGCCGACCGCATTCTTCAGATGATTACCGAGGAACGCCGTTTCAGCGCCGGCGATAAACTGCCCAACGAAAACGATCTTTCACAAGAGCTGGGCGTCAGCCGCGCCACCTTGCGGGAAGCGGTGCGGATTTTGTCCACCGGCGGTGTTTTGGAAATCCGCAGAGGGTGCGGGACTTATGTGCTCGATCAGACGTCGTCTGCGGATTACGGCGCTTTGCAGCGTGCCGCACAGGCCACGGCGAATATCCGCGACCTGTTTGAAATGCGCCTGATTTTTGAGCCGGAAAGCGCCTATTTTGCGGCGAAACGGGCGACCGACGCAGAGCTTTCGGAGATCCTGCGTTATGGCGAAGCGGTCGAGGCCAAGATTTTAAGCGGGGAAGACCGCACGCAGGAGGAACAGCGCTTTCATGAATCCATCGCCAAGGCGACGCATAATGAATTTATGACCCATCTGCTGCCGATTATTTTTGAGGCGATTCGAAGCGGCGTGATTTTGCTGCAAAAAAACCAGGCGCTTAGTCAGAAGAATATGTCGGATGACCGGATGATTATGGAGTTTTTGGAGCAGCGCAACGCGGAGGGTGCACGAACGGCGATGAAGCTGCATATCCTGCATGCTCTGCAGGAACTGAAGCTGACGCAGGAATAAGTTTTTTGAAAGAATTTCAAAAAAGCACTTGACATCAGACAACTAGCGCACTATAATAGATGTCAGACAGGAGAATTCAAGAAAGATTCTCCGCCAATCAGTTGGAGGGATATAAAATGGCATTCAAAATTTTCTATGAAAGCGATTGTAATCTGAGCCTGCTCGACGGCAAAACGGTAGCCATCATCGGTTACGGCAGCCAGGGTCATGCACATGCACTCAACCTGCATGAAAGCGGCGTGGACGTTGTGGTTGGTCTGTATGAAGGCAGCAAATCCTGGGCAAAAGCAGAAGAAGCCGGCCTGAAAGTGGCAACCGTGGCGGAAGCTGCGAAAGCCGCGGATATCATTATGATGCTCGTTCCGGACGAACGTCAGGCGGATATTTATAAAGAAAGCATTGCGCCGAACCTCACTGCTGGCAAAACGCTGGCGTTTGCACACGGCTTTAACATCCACTTCAAACAGATCGTTCCGCCGGCAGATGTTGACGTCATCATGATCGCGCCGAAAGGTCCGGGTCATACCGTTCGTTCGGAATATCTAGAAGGAAAAGGCGTTCCGTGCCTGTATGCGGTTTATCAGGACGCTTCCGGCCGTGCTACCGACATTGCGCTGGCTTATGCAGCCGGCATCGGCGGTGCAAGAGCAGCCGTTATGGAAACGACCTTCCGTGTGGAAACCGAAACCGACCTCTTCGGTGAACAGGCTGTGCTCTGCGGCGGTGTCACTGCTTTGATGCAGGCTGGCTTTGAAACGCTGGTAGAAGCTGGTTATGACCCGAGAAACGCTTACTTCGAATGCATCCATGAAATGAAACTGATCGTGGACCTGATCTATCAGGGCGGCTTCTCGAAGATGCGTTACTCCATCTCCGATACGGCTGAATTCGGCGATTACGAAACCGGCAAACGCATCATCACCGATGAAACCAAGAAAGAAATGAAGAAAGTCCTCAGCGAAATCCAGGACGGCACCTTTGCTACCAAATGGATTGCGGAAAACAAAAACGGCCGCGCTCATTTCAATGCTTGCAGAAGACTCAAAGCAGAACACTTGCTGGAATCCACCGGTAAAGAACTGCGCAAAATGTATTCTTGGAACGAAGAATAATTTCATCCATGGCAAACGCCCCAACCGATTGAATGGATCGGTTGGGGCGTTTTTTGCAGCATCAAAAATGTTATTTCGGAAAAGATCGCTTATAAAACGAAACCGGAAATCATGCGGCAAATTCCGGCAACGTCGGTATTTCCGGTAAATTCAAACCGCACTTTACCAAGACCTGAGAACCACAGTTCCAGTTCACTGTCCAGATCGAAAACACCGGCGGTTTCGACCGAAAAGGATTGAATTTTGCTGTACGGCAGTGAGGTGAAATCTTTTTTCTTACCGGTGATTCCCTGAACATTGATGGCGATGACGCGCCGGTTGGTGAAAACGATGCCATCCCGGATGCTTTGGAAAGCCGCTACGATTTGTTCTCCTGGAATAAACAGGGGGACAACCATTTTTTCGAAGGATGCCGGGGAAACCGAACGGAGTTTTAAGTAATCAGCATTTTCAAAGTCAATCATGAAGAACCCTCTTTTCTCAATGGAATCTGTTGATGGCTGAAAGATTGTGAATCTATTATATCGGAAATCATTGGTGTGCTCAAGAGATCAATCCAGAAAAAATGCCAATGAACCGGCAGGCGGTTCATTGGCTGAAGTATTTGGACAAAAGTTCTGAACGGCTTATACGGCAAACGTGATGATACCCCACATCAGAAGTGCTCCGGCGCCTGCTGAAATGCCAAGAAGCGCGGTGATGCGCAGAGCGCGCATAATTTTTGTCTGACGGCGCAAACGGACGTTTAAGGAACCGATATATTCGCTGCATTGCCGCTCAAATAAGGGGCGTTTAAAATCGCAGTCGTTTTTTAAAAATAAAATGACTTTTTCAAAACAGTCGTTCTCCGGGTGATTGACTTCGATGATTTGTTTGTTGACTCCTTTCAGCATGGGGATCCTCCGTTCTTACCAGTTTCTGAAAATAGTTTGGCAAATCTTTGAAAAAATATGCACTGCCTGTACGGAACAAAAATTGGCAGAATACACAAAGGATACATGAAAATGGATATTACAAAATGATACGATTGTTTCGGCTTTTTTTACTGAAATTTAACCGGAGTTCAAATCGTCAATATATAGTATTGATAACAAAAAAATATAAATCCAGATACAATATACAGGAAACCGAAAAATTCAAACGGGCAAAACGCCCTTGCAATCGTCCGTCGGCGTGTGGTATAATAAATCATCATTGGGGAAATAGGGATTTTTATGCCCTTTTTTCGATTTTTACATTTTGAAAGGAACCACAGCATGAATCAATCGGAGCACGCCGCTAGTTCAAAACGATCAGATATTATAGTCGGGCGCAATGCCGTGATGGAGGCTTTGAAAAGCGGGCGCACGGTGGATCTCTTGTATGTGTCGCAGCACGCCGGCGGCGGAAGCATGGGGAAAATTTTAGCCCTTGCGAAAGAACGCCGCATTGTGGTGAAAACCGTTGCGCCGCAAAAATTGGACGCCATGTCCGGCGGCGTGGTTCATCAGGGTGTTGCCGCAGTCATTAGTGTAGCGGACTATGTGGAACTGGAGGATTTGCTCACCATTGCATCCAAGCGCGGGGAAGCTGCGTTTTTCATCATTTGTGATGAAATTGAAGACCCGCACAATCTGGGCGCTATTTTGCGTACAGCGGAAGCCGCAGGTGCGCATGGCGTGATTTTACCCAAACGCCGGAGCGCTACGCTGACCCAGACGGTTTATAAAACCAGTGCAGGGGCCGCGAGTGTGGTTCCGGTTTGCCGGGTGTCCAATCTTCGGCAGGCAGTGGTTGCACTCAAAAAAGCCGGCGTTTGGATTTATGCGGCGGATATGGACGGCAGTCCCTGGTGCGGGCAGGATTATACCGCCCCGACTGCGTTGATTATTGGTTCCGAAGGACGTGGTGTCAACCGCATTTTGCGGGAAGAGGCCGATCAGATTGTCAGCCTGCCGATGAGTGGACAGATCAATTCACTCAATGCATCGGTTGCGGCAGGAATTTTAATGTATGAAGTTGCCCGTCAGCGGCAGCAGATTGTGGCAAAAAACTAACCGGTGTTAATTTTTGAGAACAAGGGGGTGTATTTGTGTCAGAAAAAGACTTTACATTGGATGAGATTATGAAAGAACTCCATAAAGATGCGCTGTTGTCCGAACCATCGGACACCGATCCTTATGAGGTGGAACGCGTGCTCAATGAAGTACGCGGCTATCAATCGCCGATGTCCGAACGTCAAGCGACACAAACACCGCAGATAAAAGAAGAGGAAGCGGCAGGGGAATCCGCTCAGCCGCAGCAGGAGTCCGCGCCAAAACAGAATGAAGCATTGCCGACGAATCGTTCTGAATCGGAAGCTGACTCCAAGCCGCAGGAAGCGGCAAACTTAACCGACCTGCAAAAAGATTATTTGATGATGAAGCAGAATCGTCAAAAACGGGTGCAGGAATTTTTGTGGAATCAACAAGAATCCGAGGAAACACAAACAGCAGCGGCTAAGGTACATGTGGAGCGTACGGCAGAACCGCCCAAACCACCGGTAGAAGAAGCGCAGCCTGAAAAGGAAGAACCGGAAGAAACGAAGGAACTTTCTGAAGAAGAAACCGCTTCCGAGCCGCCCAAAGAGGAATCACAGCCGGCGCAAAAGGAACGTTCCGGATTGATGGAAGAAGATGCGGAAGATTCCTTCGGCAGCGAATGGATGGAAGAATTCACTTCCAAAGAACAGGCTCCGCAGGTTCGGCAGGAACTGCGCGCACAGCTTGGCCGCATGAGAGGGAAAACCGTATTGCTTGCGGTGTGTGCCGTGCTTTCTTTGATTCCGGCATTTTGTACGGAGGTCATCCAGAATCCCCCGGTGGATTTGCTGGATGCCGCTGTTCAGCCGATGTTTGTGCTCGGGTATTATTTTGTACTTTTGTTGCTGGCGACCCTTGGGTGCTTTGATTTTCTGTCCAATGGTCTGATTGCACTTTTGAAAAGACAGCCGAATGCCTATTCGCCCTATAGTTTGTCGGTGCTGGTGACGGTCGTTGTCAACGTTGTACTGTTGGCATTTCCCGATCAATTCCGCAAGGAATCGGTCAATTTGTTTGTTCCGCTTTTGTTGTTTTGTCTGCTGTCCGTGCCGCTGGGCAAAACCATTTCGCTGCGGCGCATTCAGATGAATTTCGAACGGATGGTGGATTTGAAAGATCCGTACGCCGTCGAATTCATGATCAGCCCCCAGAAAGCGGAAGAATTTACCAAGAAGAAAACCGATGGAGAACCGGTGCTGATCTATAATAAGAAAACGCCATTTTTGTCTCACTTTATGGATGAATCGTTTAGCGAAGATATTTCCGATCTGCTCCCGCTTCGTATGATTCCGGTGTCGCTGGTGTTGGCGCTGGTTTGCGCGGCGATTGTGGTGCTGCGGCAGGATGGCGGATTTGCGGCGATGACGACCTTTTCGGTGGTGCTGACGCTTTGCGCCGGGATGCTCCCGTTCTTTATCAGCAATTTCCCGCTGTTTGAAGCGGCGCTTCGTCTGCAGGAAAAACATGCGGGCGTTTTGGGGAACAATGCTTGTGAAACCTTTGAAGAGGGCAACGCCATTTTGCTGGATGCCAAAGATCTCTTTAAAGGCACGGACGTCACGCTTTATGGGATTAAAACCTTTTTGGACGGCCCGCCGGTGGACCGCGTGATTTTGGATGCGGCGAGCATTTTGACCGAATCCAACAGTATTTTGGGGGATGTGTTCCTCAATATCATTGTCAACCGCCGGGATTATCTGTCGCCGGTGGACGACATCAAATACGAAGACGGCATGGGGATTTCCGCTTGGGTCAATGACCGCCGAATTCTCATCGGTTCGCGTGAATTGATGATTCATCATTCGGTGTCGGTGCCGGATAAGGATTATGAGGACAATCTCGCATCCGGAGAACGTCATCTGCTGTATCTGTCCAGCTCTGGACAGCTTTCCGCTATTTTTGTGATCGGTTTGGACTGCAACGAAGAAATCCGCAGCCTGATGGATCGTCTGTTCGATCAGCATGTGCTTTCGGTGGTGAAAACGGTGGATCCGATCATCACGGAAGAAGTGCTGGGACATGCGTTCCACTTGCCGAAAGAGGTGTTCCGCGTCATTCCGTCGGTGCTCCATAAGGAAGCGGCGGAAATTTCGGTGTCGGAACGTCCCGCAAACGGCGGTGCCTTTAACGATGGAACCCTTCCGTCGTTTGTTCAGTCATTTTTGACGGCAAAATGCCTCAACCGCAGCATTTTTGCCGGCAGCATGATTTATTACATCACCGTGGGACTGGCGCTTTTGTTGGTGCTGTTGTTCTCACTGATGCACGGATTGTCTCAGATGGGCAATGTGATGCTTTGCTTTTACGAACTGCTGGCGTTTGCCGTCTGCTTGTTGGTACAGCATTTGATGCATCGGTCCTGACAGCGGTTTCATAGGAAGTAATTTGCAAGGCAGCTTTTTTGGCTGCCTTGTTTTGTAGGATGGAAAAGGTGGGATTTTGTTGAATTATCAGCAACAGCTCGATCAGTTTTTGCTGCAGGTGCAGAAGCCGGGCCGCTACGTCGGCGGGGAACAAAACAGCGTGATCAAAGACCGTGAAAAGGTGGATGTGCGCTTTGCATTTTGCTTCCCGGATACGTACGAGGTCGGCATGTCGCATTTGGGCATGAAGATTCTTTATGGTTTGCTCAATCAAATCGATTGGTGTTGGTGCGAACGCGTCTTTGCGCCGTGGATGGATATGGAAGAACTGATGCGCAAGCATCAGGTAAAGCTGTACGGTTTGGAAAGCTTTGACCCGCTCACGGAATTTGACATCATTGGCTTTACACTTCAGTACGAATTGTCGTTTACGAATATTCTCAATATGCTCGACCTGGGCGGCGTTCCGGTACTGGCGAAGGATCGCCCTGGTTTGGAACATCTGGTGGTTTGCGGCGGTCCTTGTACCTGCAACCCGGAACCGCTGGTTGATTTTGTCGATCTGTTCATGCTGGGCGAAGGGGAAGAGCAGCTGCCGCAGGTGGTGGAACTCTATCGTCAGGCAAAACAGGAAGGCTGGAGCAAAGAAGCCTATCTGGAAAAAGCCTGCCATATTCCCGGCGTTTATGTGCCGAGTCTTTATGAAGTGGACTATTGGGAAGACGGCCGCGTGAAAGAAATCCGCGCGATCAAGGGTGCTCCTGAAAAGGTGACGAAAGCCATTATTCAGGATATGAGCAAAACCTATTATCCGGAAACCTTTGTGGTGCCTTATATTGATACGGTGCATGACCGTGCGATTTTGGAACTCATGCGTGGCTGTATCCGCGGCTGCCGTTTCTGCCAGGCGGGATTTTTGTACCGTCCGCTCAGAGAAAAGGACGCTTCCGTATTGTGCGAACAGGCGCATAGCCTTTGCGATACCACCGGCTATGAAGAAATTTCTCTGTCTTCGCTGAGTTCCTCCGACTATTCGGGTATTTCGGAACTGTTGGATGATTTGATCGACTATACGTCGGACAATAAAATCAATCTTTCCCTGCCGTCGCTTCGTATCGATAATTTTTCCGGTGAATTGCTGGAAAAAGTCAAGCGCGTGCGCAAGACCGGGCTGACCTTTGCGCCGGAAGCGGGATCGCAGCGGTTGAGAAACGTCATCAATAAGAATATCACCGAAGACGATGTGTTTGCTTCCTGTAAGGTGGCGTTTGAGGGTGGTTATTCCTCCTTTAAATTGTATTTCATGCTGGGGCTTCCCACCGAAACGTTGGAAGACTGCGAAGCGATCATTGATTTGGCGCAGCGCATCATTGATTTTTATTATCAGATGCCCAATCGTCCGAATGGACGCGGGGTGAATGTCACCATTTCGGTGGCGACGTTTGTGCCCAAACCCTTTACGCCGTTCCAGTGGTTCGGTCAGGATACGCTGGACACCATCGTGTAAAAACAGATGCATATGAAGGACTGCATCAAAACCAAAAAGATTTCCTTCAAGTATCACGCGTCCAAGACGTCGGTGCTCGAAGCGGTGTTTGCTCGCGGCGACCGGAGACTTTCCAAAGTATTGTATAAAGCCTGGCAGAAAGGCTGCTATTTTGACAGCTGGGACGAACATTTTTACTTTGACCGCTGGCTGGAAGCGATGGAAGAATGCGGCTTGACGGTGGAATTTTACGCCAACCGTCACCGGGAACTGGATGAAGTGTTCCCGTGGAGCCATTTGGATTACGGGGTCAGCGAAGCGTTCCTCAAACGGGAATGGAAAAAAGCGATGAACGCCGAGACGACCAAAAACTGCCGCGAGCAGTGTGCCGGCTGCGGTGCCAATCGTTTGCTGGAACGGAAAGGGGGAAAATGCGTATGGTAACCGAAACGGCGAACCTCATGAATACGCCGCAGCGCAACCGGGAAATCGAACAGATGCCGAATGTCCGGGTGTTTTATCACAAAACCGGCAGAGCGAAATACATTTCGCATCTCGATATCACCCGATGCATGCAGCGTTCGCTCAAACGCGCGGGCATTCCGGTGTGGTATACCCAGGGATTCAATCCCCATATGTATATGACCTTTGCACTCCCGCTTCCGCTCGGGTATGAAAGCCTCTGCGAAGCGATGGATCTTCGGCTGACTCGTCCGGTCGATTTTGAGGAGATGAAAGAGGCGCTCAACCGCGCGCTTCCGCCGGATATTCGCGTGCAGCGCATCGCTTTGCAGCAGAAAAAGCCGCAGGTGATTGCGTCGGCGGATTATGAAATCCGCTGGACCTGCGACGATCCGGAACAACTCAAAAGGGCGTTTGAAGCCTTTTTTGCGCAGCCGGAAATTATGGTCACGAAGAAAACGAAGAAATTCGTCAAAGAGGTCAACGCCAAGGAATTTTTCCAAGTGAAGGAACTTTGTGTCAAAGACGGCGTGTTTTCCGTTTTTTGCACCACGGTTGCGGGAACGACCAATTTTAATCCGACGCTTTTGACCGATCGGTTTGTCGAAACGGTATCGTATCCTTTGCATCAGCAGGTACTCCGGCTTCGGGTCTGCGATGAAGAAGGACATCCGTTTGAATAAAGGAGAAAGAAGGAATCATCATGTCAACGCCGCATAATCAGGCAATGCCCGGTGAAATTGCGAAGACGGTTTTGATGCCGGGGGATCCGCTTCGGGCAAAATATATTGCAGAACATTATCTGGAAGATGCCGTTTGTTTCAATGAAGTGCGCGGAATGCTCGGATATACTGGTACTTACCGCGGCGTCCGCGTGTCGGTGATGGGGTCCGGCATGGGCATGCCGTCGATGGGCATTTATTCCCATGAACTCTATCAGCATTATGGCGTGGAACAGATTCTGCGCATCGGGTCTGCGGGCGGTATTTCGCTCCGTCTGCGTTTGGGCGATGTCTTAGTGTCGATGGGTGCGTCCACCGATTCTTCGTTTGCACGTCAGTTTTGCCTGCCGGGCGATTTTGCGCCCCTTGCCGATTATGAGCTGCTGTCTCATACGGTGGAAAAAGCGAAGGAATTGGGCTTTTCTGTGCAGGTAGGGAATACGCTTTCCTCCGATGCATTTTATCAGGACAACCCCAACACGACGGCGCTTTGGTCTAAAATGGGCGTTTTGGCGGTAGAAATGGAAACGGCGGCGCTTTACTGCAATGCTGCCCGTTTTGGCAAGCGTGCAGTTGCGCTCTTTACCGTTTCCGATCATCTGCTGACCGGGGAGGAACTTCCGCCCAAAGTACGGCAGGAGGGATTCGATCAGATGATTCGTCTCGCACTGGAAGCGGCCGTTACGTTTGCGCCGCAGGAAGGAGATCACGGTGAAAACGTGTGATATGACGCAGGGGAATCCCATGCGTCTGCTGTTGCTGTTTGCGATTCCTGTTTTGGCGGGCAATGTGTTTCAGCAGTTTTATAACATGGTGGACTCCATCATCGTGGGGAAATTCGTCGGCGTCGATGCATTGGCCGCCGTTGGTTCCACCGGTTCTTTGATGTTTTTGATCATTGGGTTTTCGATGGGGCTCACGGTAGGATATTCGATGATCATTTCTCAGCGTTTTGGCGCCGGAGATGAAGAGGGCGTGCGCAAAGCGGTTGCTTTGAGCATTGTGCTCTCTCTGGTCATCGGCATTTTCATCACCATTTTGGGCGTGTTGGTTGCCCGTCCGCTTCTGGTGCTGATGCAGTCTCCGCCCGAAACCTTGGAGGATGCCACCACCTATTTGACGATGATGTTTGTCGGCGTGCTGGCAAGTGTGTATTACAATCTGTTTTCTTCGGTGCTTCGTGCGCTGGGGGACGCGAGAACTCCGCTTTATTTTTTGATTTTGTCTTCGCTTTTGAATGTGGTTTTGGATTTGGTTTTTGTCATCTGCTTCCACTGGGGCGTCTTTGGCGTGGCGCTGGCCACCGTATTGGCACAGCTCTTTTCTGCCATTGTCAGCGGGATTTATATGTTTACGAGACTCCCGATTCTGCGCCTCTCCAGAGAAGATTTTCGTTGGGATCCGTTTATGGTGCGTGAACTGGTGCGCATGGGGCTTCCGGCTGCTTTTCAAAACTCGGTCATTAGTCTGGGCGTTTTGGTGCTGCAAGTGGTGGTCAACACGATGGGCGCACAGTCCATGGCCGCCTATACATCGGCGACCAAGATTCATCAGGTGGCGTCGCAGACGATGATGAGTGTGGGTGTGGCGATCGGCACCTTTGTCGGCCAGAATAAGGGCGCCGAACGGTATGAACGAATTCGCATCGGGGTGCGCTGCGGATTGGTGCTCACCACCGTCATTGGGATCATCGGGTGCATTGTGATGCATCTGTTCTCCAAACCGCTGGTGTCGCTTTTTGTGTCGGCCGGTGAAACGGAAGTCCTGAATATTTCCAGCTTGCACCTGCATACGATTTCCTATTTTTATATTTTACTGGGCGCGCTGTTCGTTTACCGTTATGCGCTGCAGGGCATGGGAAATGCGATGATCCCCATGTTTTCAAGCTTTATGGAAATCATTGTCCGCGTGCCGATCTGCTTGTTGTTCTATGGGGTGATCCACGCAGGATACGTGAGCGTTCCGATTGCGGATTCCCTGACTTGGACGTTTACTTTTGCCTTTTTGTGTTTCTTCTTTTATCGGGTGTACCGGCAGGAGAAGCTGGTCAGTGACTCGATGCCGTCGATGCGAAAGGAGGAAACGGTATGATTATTTTAGGAATTGAATCTTCCTGCGATGAAACCAGTGCCGCGGTGGTGCGCGACGGACGTGAAGTGCTTTCCAACGAAGTGGTGTCCCAGGTGCCGGAACATCGGCTTTACGGCGGGGTGGTGCCGGAGATTGCATCGCGCCGTCATTGTGAAAGCATCGTCTCCATTACCGATTTGGCGCTGGAGCATGCCGGCGTCACGCTGGATGAAATTGATGGGATTGCGGTAACCTACGCCCCTGGACTCATCGGTGCATTATTGGTAGGCGTCAATTTTGCGAAAAGTCTGGCGCTCGCCAAGCAAAAGCCGCTGATTCCGGTGCATCACCTGAGAGGGCATATCGCCGCCAACTATCTCACATCCGATATCGAACCGCCGTTTTTGTGCATGGTGATGTCGGGCGGACATACGCATATCATTGAGGTGCGTTCCTATACCGATTACCGCGTCATCGGCCGCACCCGCGACGATGCAGTAGGGGAAGCTTATGACAAAGCCGGGCGCGCACTTGGATTTTGTTATCCCGCGGGACGTGAGATGGATGAAGCGGCTTCCAAAGGAAACCCGAATGCCTACCATCTGCCGCGTCCGGTGGTGGAAGGACATCCCTATGACTTTAGTTTTTCGGGGCTGAAGACCGCCATTTTGAATCTGGTGAATCAGTCGAAGATGAAGGGAACGGAACTTTGTATTGCAGACGCGGCGGCTTCTTTCCAGCAGACAGTGTGCGACGTGATTGCCACTCGTTTGATGGCGGCAGCAGAAGAAACCGGATATTCGAATTTGGTGCTTGCCGGCGGCGTGTCCGCCAATTCCGGGATTCGCGCGCGAATTGAAGAAGAGTGCCAAAAGCGCGGCATTTTGCTGACCATGCCGAAGCTTTGTTACTGCGGTGACCAGGCAGCGATGATCGCATCGCAGGGATATTATGAGTTTTTGGCCGGAAATACGGCCGGAAGCAACCTGAACGCAACAGCGTCTTTACCAATTACAGAGGCATTGTTTGACAAAAATTGTCCAATGTGACGATTTGGAGGAAAATGTCAAAAAACTGTGCCTTGTTCATGTTTCGTTTATTGATTTTTGGAATCGATTTGGGTATAATAAAAAATGTGAATTTGAAATTCTCATAAATTTCAAACCAGCAAATATTGTTGAAGGAGATAGCTGCTATGTTAACGAAAAATCCGAACGTTATCAAGTGGGTGGACGAAGTTATCGCTCTGTGCAAACCGGATCAGGTGGTCTGGATTGACGGTTCTGAAGAACAGCTCAACGCACTTCGCGAAGAAGCCATCCAGACGGGCGAAATGATCAAGCTTAACCAGGAAGAACTCCCGGGCTGCCTGTATCATAGAACGCTCCCGAACGACGTTGCTCGTGTCGAAGCTCGTACATTCATCTGTTCCAGAAAAGAAGAAGATGCGGGCCCGACCAATAACTGGTGTGATCCGAAAGAAATGTATGCCAAATTGACCCCGATGTACGACGGTGTCATGAAAGGTCGTACCATGTATGTTATCCCGTATTCGATGGGTCCGATCGGCTCTCCGCTTGCTAAAGTGGGCGTGGAAGTGACCGACTCGATCTATGTTGTTCTGAACATGGATATCATGACCCGTATGGGCAAACAGGCATTTGAAAACCTGGGTGAAACCTCGAACGACTTCGTTCGCGGCCTGCACTCCAAAGCAAATGTTGACCCGGACAACCGCTACATTGTGCAGTTTCCGGAAGACAACACCATCTGGTCGATCAACTCCGCTTACGGCGGCAACGTTCTGCTCGGCAAAAAATGCTTCGCTCTTCGTATTGCTTCCTACCAGGGCAAAAACGAAGGCTGGATGGCAGAACATATGCTGATCCTTGGTCTGGAAAATCCGCAGGGTGAAGTCACTTATGTTTCGGCTGCATTCCCGTCCGCTTGCGGCAAAACCAACCTGGCAATGCTCGTTCCGCCGGAAGTTTACCGCAAACAGGGTTACAAAGTTTGGACCGTCGGCGACGACATCGCTTGGCTCAAACCGGGCAAAGACGGCAGACTGTATGCCATCAACCCGGAAAACGGCTTCTTCGGCGTTGCTCCCGGCACCAACATGAAGTCCAACCCGAATGCACTGGCTTCCACGAAGAAAAACACCATCTTCACCAACGTTGCGCTCAACAACGATAACAACACGGTTTGGTGGGAAGGCCTGGATAAGAATCCGCCGGAAAACGCTACCGAATGGACTGGCATCGTGACCAACGGTAAAGAATGGACCGCTGAAGGCAAGAAACTTGCCCATCCGAACTCCAGATTTACCGCTCCGGCAGAAAACTGCCCGTGCATCAGCCCGGAATTCAACAATCCGGAAGGTGTGCCGATCACCGCTATGATCTTTGGCGGCCGTCGTGCAAAAACTGCTCCGTTGGTTTATCAGTCGTTTGACTGGACCCACGGCGTATTCGTTGGTTCGACCATGGCTTCGGAAACCACCGCTGCTGCTACTGGTGCGGTTGGCGTTGTTCGTCGTGACCCGATGGCAATGCGTCCGTTCTGCGGCTATCATATGGGCGACTACTTCCAGCACTGGCTCGATATGGGCGAAAAACTGGGCGACAAAGCACCGAAGATCTTCAACGTCAACTGGTTCAGAACTGACGATGAAGGCCACTTCATCTGGCCGGGCTTTGGCGATAACCTCCGCGTTTTGATGTGGATCGTTGACCGTTGCAAAGGTACTGCTGACGCAGTGGAAACTGCAATCGGTTATGAACCGAAACCGGAAGACATCAACATTGAAGGTCTGGATATCGATCTCGATACCGTTAAAGGCCTGCTCAGTGTGGATAAAGATGTTTGGGAACAGGAAGTTGCCGAAATCGAAGAACACTACAAACAGTTTGGCGACAAACTGCCGAAAGAACTGGCGGAAGAACTCAAAAAGCTCAAAGCAAGAGTCGACGCTCTTTAATTTCTCTTTCAATCAAAACAACACAGTCCTTCGGGGCTGTGTTGTTTTTTTATGTGAACCAACGGCAGGACCATCCCATAGAATGGAAAAAGGTGGGATTTGCATGATTTGGTATTTGCTTACGGCAATTTTTGCGACCTGCGGCATTGTGTTCGTGATCCAGGAGACGATTCGGTTGCTGCTGCTGACGGATCATAGGCCGGATGGCTGGCTGGTGGAGGTGCTTCGCGGGAATGAGACGGAAGTGGTGCGCACCCTTCGCCTGATTCGGCTCAAGATTCGCTTGGAAGAATCTCCTTCGGCGGCACGGCTCATATTGGTGGCCGATGCTCTTTCTGAGCCTGCACGCGCAGCGGCGGAGGATTATTGCTTAAAGCATCAGCTGCCGCTGCCCAGCACGTTGGCGAAGCTTGGAGGGGAACTCGATATCGCTTGCAAAAGAGAAGGTTCTGCGGTACAATAAGAACATATGAGCGATTTTTGAGGAGGACGTCGAATGGATCGGATGCAGCACGAAATGGTGACCATTCAGGGAAGCGTGGATCAAATCATCTACCATAACAACGACAGCGCTTTTACGGTGCTGGATTTGATCTATGGCGATGAATTGGTCTGCGTGGTCGGAACGCTTGGCGATGTGCAGGCGGGGGAGGAATTGGAGCTGACCGGCTATTTTACCTCCCATCCAACCTATGGCTATCAGTTTAAAGCGGAAGCGTGCAGCCGCACCATGCCTGCAACCGCCAGCGCGATTTTAAAATATCTCTCTTCCGGCGTGATTAAGGGAATCGGCCCGGCAACCGCCAAGCGCATTGTGGAAGCGTTTGGGGATGATACCTTAAAAATTTTGGAAGAGTCTCCCGAGCGGCTGGCGGAAGTCAAGGGAATTACCAAGAAGAAGTGCGCGGAGTTTTCCCAGCAATTTCAGCAGGTGTTTGGGGTGCGCAGTTTGATGCTCTACCTTTCCAAATATGCGGTGCCGCCGGCCACGGCGGTGAAGATTTGGAAAAAGTGGGGCGCGCTGGCGATGGACGTGCTCAAAGCGAATCCGTATCAGCTTTGCTCCTTTGAATTTTCCCTTCCGTTTGAAACGGCGGACCGGATTGCGATGGATGCCGGAAAACCCAAAGACGATTATCACCGGATTTTGGCCGGTGTTTCTTATGTGCTGCAATACAATTTGAATAATGGGCATACCTGCCTTCCCAGAGAAAAGGTGCTTCCGATGGCACAGAAGATTTTGCAGCTCGATACGGCGGTCATCAGTGACGCGGTGTCGGAAGCCATTTCGCTGGATGATTTGCGCTCCATTCAGCGGCGCAAAGAATTTTTGATGCTCCCCGTCTACGACGATGCGGAACGTTATATCGCCGCTCGTGTGGGTCTGATGATCAGCATTCCGCCCGATGATCCGCCCGATTTGGAGAGCATCATCGAGCAGATCGAACGCACGCGGGGCATTCAGTATGAAGCGCTGCAAAAAAATGCGATCTGTCAGGCGATGCGCAGCGAACTGTTTATTTTGACGGGCGGCCCCGGAACCGGGAAAACGACTACGTTAAACGGCATTTTGGATGTGCTCGAGTATCGCGGGCAAAATATCGCGCTGGCGGCTCCGACCGGACGCGCAGCCAAGCGCATGAGCGAGGTAACCGGGCGGGAAGCCAAGACGATTCACCGTCTGCTGGAAGTGGAATTTGCGGACGAGGGACACCGCTTTACCAAAAATGAGCAGGAACCACTCGATGCCGATGTGGTCATCATCGATGAAATGTCGATGGTCGATGTGCTGTTGTTTGAAGCGCTGCTGCGTGCGGTGCGCCCCGGTGCAAAATTGATTTTGGTGGGCGACTACAATC
>CALXIC010000194.1 GCA_944388265.1 uncultured Clostridia bacterium
TTGCGGGCATCGAAGTGTACGACATTCTGCGCGACGAATACGACATCCAAATCGAATTTGGCGACATCGGCAACATCTTGGCTTACCTCTCCATCGGTGACCGCATTCAGGAAGTGGAACGCCTCGTGAGCGCTTTGGCGGAAATCAAACGCCGCTTCCACACCGACGGCACGGGACTTCTCAGTCAGGAATACATCGACCCCGAAGTGGTTGCCACGCCGCAGGAAGCCTTCTATGCCGACAAGGAAAGCCTGCCGCTCAGAGAAGCCGAAGGCCGGGTGTGCAGTGAATTTGTCATGTGCTACCCGCCGGGCATTCCGATTCTGGCTCCCGGTGAACGCATCACCGCCGAAATTCTCGATTACATCGAATATGCCAAAGCCAAAGGCTGCAGCATGACCGGTCCGGAAGATCCGGAAATCCTGCGCCTGAATGTACTCGTCTAAAGAGGAGGGACTCTTATGGAAATGTGGTTTTCGGAATACCATACGCCGGACGTGAAACAAAGTCTGCGCGTCAACAAACAGCTTTACTCCAAACAAAGCGATTACCAGCGCATCGACATTTTTGAAACACCGGAATTCGGGCGGGTGCTGGCGCTTGACGGCAACGTCATGCTGACCGAACGCGACGAATTTATCTACGACGAAATGATCACCCACGTCCCGATGGCGGTGCACCGCGAAGCAAAGGACATTTTGGTCATCGGCGCGGGCGACGGCGGCGTGGTGCGGGAGCTGACCCGCTACGACCGTGTCGAACGCATCGATCTGGTGGAAATGGACCCGCAGGTCGTCGAAGCCTGTCGCGCCTACCTTCCGAGCAACGCCTGCCGGATGGATGACCGCCGGGTGCACATCTATTTTGAACATGCGCTGAAATTCATCAGCAAATGCGAAGAAGAATACGAACTCATCATCGTCGATTAGTCCGACCCGTTCGGCCCGTCAGAAGGGCTCTTCACCCGCGAATTTTACGGCAACTGCTACAAAGCATTGCGTAAGGACGGCATCATGGTCAACCAGCAGGGCAGCCCCTTCTACGCCGAAGACGCCAGCGCCATGCAGCGCAGCCACAAACGCATCGCCAGCACCTTCCCCATCAGCCGCGTCTATCAGGCGCACATCCCGACCTTTGCCGCCGGATACTGGCTCTTTGGCTTTGCGAGCAAAAAATATCACCCCATCGACGATCTGGACGCCGCGGCATGGAATGCACTGAACATGCGCACCCGCTACTACACCACCCGCCTGCACGTGGGCGCGTTCTATCTGCCGGCATTCCTCGAAGAAATGCTGCGCGAAGTGGAGGACTAAGCATGTTAAAACCGAATATCGAAACCTTTATCGGCTGCGACAGCTGTTACGAAGACGCCTCCATCGTGCTCTTCGGCGCGCCGTTTGACTCCACCACCAGCTACCGCCCGGGCGCACGGTTCGGCCCGGCGGCGATGCGCCACGAAAGCTACGGGCTGGAAACGTTTAGTCCCTACCAAAACACCGACCTGACCGACTATGCGATTTTTGACAGCGGCGATTTGGAACTGTGCTTCGGCAGCAGCGAACAAGCCCTGTCGGACATCGAAGCGCGCACAAACACCATCCTAGACGACGGCAAATTCCCGCTCTTGCTGGGCGGCGAACATCTGGTCACGCTGGGCGCCGTGCGCGCGGTGGCACAGCGGCACCCCGATCTGCACATCATCCATTTTGACGCGCATGCCGATTTGCGGGACGACTACCTCGGCGCCAAACTCAGCCACGCCTGTGTGCTGCGCCGCTGCCACGATTTGCTGGGCGACGGCCGCATCCATCAGTTTTGCATCCGCAGCGGCGACCGCGAAGAATTTGCGTTTGCCGCCGCGCACACTGAAATGCACCGCTTTACCTTCGACGGCTTAAAAGAATTGACCGACGCGCTGCGGCAAAGCCAAACGCCGGTCTATCTGACGATCGATCTGGATTGTCTGGACCCGTCCGTCTTTCCCGGCACCGGCACCCCCGAAGCGGGAGGCGTCACGTTTTTGCAGCTGCTGGACGCCATCCGCATGGTATCCGGCGTAAATCTGGTAGGAGCGGACGTGAACGAACTGGCGCCCATGCTCGACGCCAGCGGCGTTTCCACCGCAACCGCCTGCAAAGTCCTGCGCGAACTGCTGCTCGCCCTTGCAGCAAAACAAAAATGATTCAACCGTCACCTGTTTTAACCATCAAAAGGAGATTTTGTTATGAGTAGAGTACTTGTCATCGGCTGCGGCGGTGTTGCCAGCGTCGCGATTCAAAAATGCTGCCAGGTCAGCGACATTTTCACCGAACTTTGCATTGCAAGCCGCACCAAATCCAAATGCGACGCTTTGGCAGAAAAGCTCGCCCCCATCACCAAAACGAAGATCACCACTGCACAGGTCGATGCGGACGACGTGAATCAGCTCATCGCCCTCATCAACGACTACAAACCCGATCTGGTGATGAACATCGCCCTGCCCTATCAGGATCTGACCATCATGGACGCCTGCCTGGCGTGCGGCGTGAACTACATGGACACCGCAAACTACGAACCGGAAAACACCGACGATCCTAAGTGGCGCGCCATCTATGAAAAACGCTGCAAAGAAGCGGGCTTTACCGCCTACTTCGATTACTCGTGGCAGTGGGCATACAAGAAAAAATTTGAAGACGCCGGACTGATGGCTCTTCTGGGCTGCGGCTTTGACCCGGGTGTCACGCAGGCGTACTGCGCTTATGCCGCCAAACACGAATTTGACACCATCGACACCATCGACATCCTCGACTGCAACGGCGGCGACCACGGCTATGCGTTTGCCACCAACTTCAACCCTGAAATCAACCTGCGCGAAGTCAGCGCACCGGGCAGTTACTGGGAAGACGGTCACTGGGTGGAAATCCCGGCGATGAGCATCAAACGCTCCTACGACTTCGATCAGGTCGGCCCCAAGGACATGTACCTGCTCCATCATGAAGAAATCGAATCGCTCGGCAAAAATCTGCCGGACGTGAAACGCATCCGCTTCTTCATGACCTTCGGCCAGAGCTACCTCGATCATATGCGCTGCCTGGAAGATGTAGGCATGCTCTCCACCACACCGATCAACTACAACGGTCAGGAAATTGTGCCGATTCAGTTCTTGAAAGCGCTGCTGCCCGACCCGGCAAGCCTCGGCTCGCGCACCAAGGGCAAAACCAACATCGGCTGCATCTTCACCGGCACCAAAGACGGCAAACCAAAAACCTACTACATTTATAATGTCTGCGATCATCAGGAATGCTACCGCGAAGTGGGCAGCCAGGCCATCAGCTACACCACCGGTGTACCGGCAATGTGCGGCGCTTTGATGATGCTGACCGGCCAGTGGAACCAAGCGGGCGTCTACACCGTCGAAGAACTGAATCCCGATCCGTTCCTGGATGCGCTCGACCGCTACGGCCTGCCGCGCAGCGAAAACCACGACCCGGTGTTGGTGGACTGATGGAAAAAATGGATCCGCGCGCGCCGTTTGCCGCCATCGGCGGGGTGATTCCGCCGGAGTTTGACACCCTACCCACCCCCTGCTATCTGATTGATGAAGCGGCACTTGCCCAAAATGCAGCCATTTTGGGCGGGCTTGCCGCCCGCACCGGATGCAGGGTGCTGTTGGCGCAAAAGGCGTTTTCGAATTACGATTGTTACCCGATCCTTGCCCCGCATCTCGCGGGCACCGAAGCGAGCGGGCTGTTTGAAGCAAGGCTGGGTGCGGAAAAAATGCCGGGCAAAGAGGTGCATGTCTTCTGCGCCGCTTACCGCAAAGAGGAGATGGACGAACTTTTGCGTTATGCCGACCACATCGTCTTCAATTCTCCGAATCAGCTTTCGGCGTTTGGTCCGATGGCGAAAGCGACGGGCAAAAGCGTGGGGCTTCGCATCAACCCCGAATGCTCCACCCAGGAAGGGCACGACATCTACGATCCCTGCGCGCCGGGCAGCCGTCTGGGCACCACCCGCGCCCAATGGGATTCAGCGCTTGAGAAGAACCCTTCCCTTCCCGACCTGCTGGACGGGCTTCATTTTCACACCCTCTGCGAACAGGATGCCGATGCGCTGGAAGTCACGCTGGATGCGGTCGCCGAAAAATTCGGTGACCTGCTCCGCCGGATGAAGTGGCTGAATTTCGGCGGCGGGCATCACATCACCCGTCCGGGCTATGACATCAAACGGCTCGAACGGTGCATTGCCCGCGCACAACAGGATTTTGGGGTGACAGTTTATCTCGAACCGGGCGAAGCCTGTGCGTTAAACGCCGGCTTTTTGCTCACCCGCGTACTCGACGTTGTGCAAAACGGGGACACCACCATCGCCATTTTGGATGCGAGTGCCGCCTGCCATATGCCGGACGTCATTGAAATGCCGTACAAGCCGCCCCTTTTGGGTGCGGCAGAACCGGATGATGCGCCCTATCGGGTGCGCTTGGGCGGTCCCACCTGCCTTTCGGGCGACGTGATCGGCGATTATGGCTTTGATGCACCGCTTGCCATCGGCGATTTGCTGGTATTCGGCGACATGGCGATTTACACCACCTGCAAAAACAACACCTTTAACGGAATGCCCCTTCCCTCCATCCTCACCCGTTCGCCAAACGGCGACTGCCGGACGATCTGCTCGTTTGGCTATGAGGATTTCCGTTACCGACTGGGAAGTTCCGACCAATAAACAAAAAGCCCTGAGCGATGCTGTTTGGCACACCGCTCAGGGTCTTTTTGATCGGTTTTGTTTTATGCAGGTTATACGCGGACAACCGAAACATTGGTCAGCGTTCCGGTATCCACCGAGCAAACGCCGTCCTTCACTGTCACGGTAATTTCCGTGACCCGTTTGCCCGACGCATCATACACCGCGCGGCGCGTCACGCCGTCGCGGGTAAAGCCGTACAGCGAAACGATGACGTGATCGGTATAGTCATACGCCGCATGGCTCTGTCCGCTTCCGGTCACCAGAATGGTTTCTTCCCGCACATAAAGCGGCAGGCGGTCGTACCCGCACACCTCGCGGTACCATTTGCCGCCCGGTTTCTGCTCGCCGGTAAAGTAATTGGTCCAAACCCCTTCGGGCAGATAGTACGACACTTCGCCGTCGGGCGACATCACGGGTGCAACCAAGAGCGCATCCCCTAAGAAGTACTGCCGGTCCAGATTCCAGCAAGTTTCGTCCTTTGGAAATTCCAGCAGCATCGAGCGCATCATCGGCACCCCGGTACGCGCCGTCTCACAGGCACAGGAATAGAGATAGGGCATCAAATCCATCTTGAGCTGAGTAAACTGGCGGGTTACCTGCACCGCTTCCTCCCCATAAAGCCACGGCACCTTGTATTCGCCGCTGCCGTGGTAACGCGAATGGGTGGAAAGCAGGCCAAACTGCGTCCAGCGCTTATAGATATCCGGCTCGCAGCCGTCTTCAAAGCCGCCGATGTCGTGGCTCCAAAAGCCAAAGCCGGACATCGTAAAGGAGAGGCCGCCGCGCAGCGATTCTGCCATCGACGTATACTGCGAGGTGCAGTCGCCTCCCCAGTGTACGGGGAACGCCTGACCGCCGACCGTCGCCGACCGGGCAAAGAGCACCGCTTCTTTCGTGCCCTTTTTCTTCTGAATCAAGGTGTAAACCGCTTCATTATATAATTTCGTGTAGTAGTTGTGCATCCGCTTCGGATCGGAACCGTCGAACCACACCACATCGGTCGGGATGCGTTCGCCGAAATCGGTCTTAAAACAGTCAACGCCCATATCCAGCAACGCTTCGAGCTTTTGCTGATACCACGCCGTCGCTTCCGGATTGGTGAAGTCCACCAGCCCCATGCCGGCCTGCCACAGATCCCACTGCCAAACGCTGCCGTCGGGGCGTTTGACGAGATAGCCCTTTTCCATCGCTTCATCAAAGAGCGGCGACTTCTGCGCAATGTAGCTGTTGATCCAGCAGCACACCCGAATGCCGCGTTCGTGAATTCTGCGGATCATCCCTTCCGGGTCGGGGAACATCTTGGGATGCCACTTAAAATTGCACCATTCAAATTCTTCCATCCAGCAGCAGTCAAAATGGAAGACATCCAGCGGAATGCCGCGCTCGAGCATCCCGTCGATGAAGCTCATGACCGTTTCTTCATCGTAACTGGTGACAAAGGACGTCGAAAGCCAAAGCCCGAAGCTCCACGCCGGCGGAAGCGCCGGTTTTCCGGTCAGATCGGTGTAACGTTTGATTGCTTCTTTCGGTTCATTTGCACCCAGCAGGAAATATTCCAGCGACTGTCCCTCCACCGCAAACTGCACGCGGTTGACCTTTTCGCTGGCAATTTCCATCATTACCCGCTCCGGTTGGTTGATAAACACCCCGTAGCCGCGGGTGGTGAGATAAAACGGAATGTTTTTATACGCCTGTTCGCTGGCGGTTCCGCCGTCCTCCTGATAGAGATCGACCGACTGCCCGTTTTTGACATAGGCGGTGAAGCGTTCGCCCAGCCCATACACCTGTTCGGCGACCGACAGCGCCAATTCTTCCTTCATATAGGAAACCCCATGGTCGATCATGCAGGCCGTGCTGTTTTGGGTGCTTTGCGTCAGAAAGGTTCCATCGTAATAAAACGACAGGCACCAGGGACCGTTTTTCTGCACAACGGCGGTCGTCTTCCCGGTGGTGTAGCGCAGTTCGGTATCCGTTTCTTCAAACGAAACCGAAACGTCGCGGGTCTGCACCGCAAAGGACGGCGTTTTCAAACGCTCCCCTTTAAAATGATAGCAGCGCACCCGGAGCACGTCCTCCATCGGCGAAGAAAGCTCAATGGTAATCATCGGCTGATTGAGCGTGGATCCGCGGTTCTGAATGTTCGCAGTCGGTGCATACAATAAAAGCGTGTCCCCCTGCAAACGATAATCGTAAAGCTCTTTGGCTGCAAGCTGGGTTACCCCTTCGCGCAGCATCCAGTATCCGTTGTTGAATTTCATAGCACGGTCTTCCTTTCTGTAAACCAGAAAATTTTCGCTTTTAGCGTATCATACCACCCCAAGAAATGCAAGCTGTTTGAGCTAAAATTTTCCATTTTTTTAGCCTGTCATTTTCTCTATATCATTGTATGATTTGCATAGATAAGTCCAGTAAATTCGTCAAATCCTGCCAAATATCTTGACAAGGGATTCGACGAAAAGATATAATATACTTGATATATTACACGCGTTTATCCTATATTCTTTTTTTAGAAAAAAACAAAAATAAATCACAGACTGAGGGAGCATATGATGAAGATCAAAACACGTCTTTTGGCCATGCTGCTTGCCGGTTTCATGATTGCGGAAACCTGCCCCATTACAGCATTCGGCGCAGAACTACCCCCAACCGATACCACTACTCTGACCGAGCCATCCGATCCGTTAACCAGTCAGGAGGATTCCGACTCGACCACCTCGTTGGAATCACAAGTAGAATCTACATTGGAGTCCCAGCCGGAATCGGAAGTGGAACTTCCAAGCAATACGGAAAATGATCCGGTAGAACCGGATACCTCCACCGCGGAAGAGGAACAGCCGCTGGAAGAAGAACAAGAGGAGCTGGATGAATCCTCGGAAGCGCTTCTGGCAGAAACCGATCAGGTCCGTTTGTCGCTGGATCCGGAAAACGCTAAACTGACGGTTTATTTTTCGCCGTTTAGCAGCGATCACAACTATACGGCACGGTTACTGAAAATCGTCGATGCCGAACATGCAGAGGAGCTTTCCACCTGGACATTGTCCGCGTGCAAACCGGATGCGGACAGCGGCGTTTGTGCACAGACGCTTTCGCTGACCGGGGAAGACGGCAATGCACTGACGGCTGCTGGGGAATCCTACCAGCTACAGCTTGTTGGCGGCGACCAGACCCAGGTGCAAAACTTCACCCCGGCATCCAGTATTTCGGATTTGAAAGTACATCTTTCCAACGGTTCGTATACGGTTTCTTGGACCGGAGATTCCTCAGACTCGTTGAGCGGGTACCGGGTGCAGCTCTTTGCGCAAAAGAACCTGTTGACCCCGCTGGCCTCTGCCCAAGCGGATGCCGGTGCATCCAGTGCCGCTTTGAGCGCAAATGTTCCGGAAGAAGCATTTGTGGTTGCGGTAACGCCCCGCTATACGGTTGGCGAAGAGGAAAATGCACCGACGGCGCAGGGAGAAACGATTTACACCACCTCCGCCAGCATTGACACGCCGGAAAATCTCACAGCCGAAGCCGGTGACGCAGCAGTCACGCTCCGATTCCGTCCGGTCGATGTCGCGTCCGGATACAACATTTACCGCAATGGCACTCTTCTAACCTCTGTTTCCGCCAAAGGCCTTGAAACGGATGAAAACAACCCGGATTTGGTGGTATACGAAGACAAAACGGCCTTAAACGGTGTTTCCTATCAATATCAGGTGCAGGCGTTGTTAACCATCGGCATGCAGGAAATTACGGAAGAAGTGAGCTACAAAAAAGGCGTCGTTGCCAACACCGCATCGGTTTACGTGAGAGAAGGTCCTTCTACTTCCAGTGCCATCTTAAAAACGCTGCTGAAGGGCAAAGCCGTTACCGTGATTGGCGAAAGCGGCGACTTCTACAAAGTCGAAGGCGGCGGCTACATCTCGAAAATTCGTGTGAACATTCAGGAAGTTTCCACAACTCCGGTGACCATCAGCCTGTATGATCAGCCCATCACCGGCGTGATTTATAACACGGCGTCGGTCTATGTCCGTATGGCACCGACCACTGAATCCCCCGCTTTGGACACGCTCCTGAAAGGGGTATCGGTCTCGGTACGCGGTGAAAGCGGTGACTTCTATGCATTGAAAGACGGCGGTTATATTTCCAAAATCCGCGTACAGCTCAGCCAGCCGATCAGTGCCGCCAGCATTTCTACGATGACGGAAGGCCAAGCGGAAGCAATCACCTATGCAAACACCGTCGCCGGAACCATCGTCAACACGGCCTCGGTGTATATCCGACAGGGTCCCTCCACCTCCACAGCAGCACTTGGCACGTTGAAAAAAGGCGCTGCGATTGAAGTTCTCGGGGAAGAAGGCGATTTTTACCGCACCGCAGACGGCTATATTTCCAAAATTCGCGTACAGCTGAAAGAAGCGCCAGTCATCAGTACCCCGAACACACCGGAATCTTTCGGCGAAAATCAAATCCTTTCCGAGCTTTCCGCGCAAACCGAATCCGTCACTCCAGTGATTGTAGTGCCGGGCGACATTGAAAATCTCGCCACTCAAATCGGGGATCAATCCATCACCATCTCGTGGGATTCGGTCGCGTCCGCTGATTATTATCAGATCTACCGGTATGATGAAAAAACCGATTCCTTTGTGGAACTAGCTACCTCTACCACCAACAGCTATCGCAACACCGGGCTGACGTCCGGTACAACCTATCAGTATCAGGTACAGGCCGTTCACGAAGCGGGTGGTCAGACGGCAAAAGGCCCGATTTCGGAAGCCATTTCGGAAACTGCCTCCGTCATGCCGGGTAAGGTGACGAATCTGAAGGCCACTGTAAAAGAAACATCGGTCATGCTGACTTGGTCGAAACAAACCAACGCCAGCGGCTACCGTGTTTTCACCTATGATCCGGAAACCAAAGAAAAAACAGAGGTTGCGGACACCACCGCGCTCACCTATACGCTGGAAGATCTGACCAACAATCAAAAATATTATTTTGTGGTCTGCGCGTACCGCACGGTGAACGGCGAAAAACGTCTGACCGATCAGACTTCCGATACCGTAAGCGCAACGCCCAAAATTTTGACCCCGGCAAAACCGTCGAACTTCAAGGCAGAAAATGGCGACGAATGCATCAATCTGTCCTGGAGCCGCGCGGCCAATGCCACCACCTATGAAATCTATCGCAAAGAAATCGGTGTGGACGCGGAATATCAGCTTCTGACAACCTTCCCGAAGGAAGCGGGAACTTTCCCAACCACGGGCACCATTGTCAATACCGATTCCGTTTACATCCGTCAGGAACCGAATACGACATCGACTATTCTCGGCACGTTCAAACGGGGCGAATCCATCCAAGTTCTGGACGAAACAGGCGATTTCTATGAAGTGGACGGCGGTTATGTTTCCAAACTGCGCGTGCAGCTGATGAATGTTTCCGGCGCCATTACCGGTACCATTGCCAACACCGAATCGGTTTTCATCCGTCAGGGTCCTTCTACTTCTTCTGCTGCGCTTGGCACCTTGCTGAAAGGCGAAACGATACAGGTCATTGGCGAAAGCGGTGACTTTTATCTGACAACGGTCGGTTATGTTTCCAAAGCACGAGTGAATTTGTCTTCCAGCGCCACTTCGTCGTTTGCGTACGTGGACGACAACCTGCCCAACGGCAAACAGTACCAGTACCAAATCCGCGGTGTACGCACCTCCGGCGGACAAACGGTTTACTCCGATTATGTGACTTCCTCGACCGTGACCACGGCAATTTTGCCTCCGCCTGCCCCAACTGACGTACAGCTCAAACAGACGGACACCACCAATACGCTGACCTGGACGCCTGCACGAAAAGCGGAATTTTACCGCGTCTATCTGTACAACAGCAAGACGGGAAAATACGACCAGCTGATCGGCGACAATTTGACGGAATGTACGTTTACCCACACCATCCCGGCAACCAGCACCACCTATTACAAGTATAAAATCGTATCCTGCCGGATGGTCGAAGGCAAAGTTTTGGAAAGCGTGACCGGCGCTTCGAAAAACTGCTATGCACTCCAGTATATGGAAAAGATTAGCGCCGTTCGTACCATTCAGTACAGCGTGAAAATCAAATCCAAGGCGCCTTACTTCTCCAACGATTCGTCCTCCACGCGGCTTGGTACGCTTTCTGCGGGCACGAAAGCAACGGAACTGATGCGTTCCAACGGACGTTCCAAATTGAAACTTTCCAATGGCAATCAGGTTTGGGTTTCCACCAGCCGGTTGTCCCGTCTGTCGCAGAACTACAACGCCAAAGCTCCGTACTCCTCCTCGATCGCAGAAGCTTGGGTGAATTATAAAGGATACTCCAGCCCAACGTCTTATCTCATTTGGATCAGCCAATATACCCAGCGTGTCTACGTATTCAAGGGATCCAAAGGCAACTGGAAGCAGTACAAATGCTTCACCACCGGAACCGGGAAACTGAGCACCCCGACTCCAATGACGACAAAAGCGGTCTGGGATAAAGACCCCGGTTGGTATGACAGCTGGACCTATGAAATTTACTGTACCAAATGGTTTTCCTTGAATGCGTTCCATTCTCGTGTCAAAACCTACGGCGGCGGTTATTCCGACTCCCGCATCGGCTATCCAATTTCTAACGGATGCTGCCGCATGTACGACAGCGACTGCAAGTGGATCTATCAAAACATTCCTTTGAAGACCACCGTTGTGTCGTTCTAAATTCCCAAACAAAAACACCTGGAACAGCAATCTGTTCCAGGTGTTTTTACGTCAAAAGCAATCTTGTAAAAAAATTGCTGAGTAAAAAGCCTGCCAAATCAGCCAGAAGCGCACAAACAACCGTATGACGAGAATTGGTGATCTGCACTGCGCCATAATATACGGCGATGGTGTAAAAGGTGGTTTCGGTAGACCCCATCAAGACGGAAGCCGTTTTTCCGATCAGGGAATCCGCCCCATATTGCGCAAACAAATCTTCCAAAAGCGCTAAAGCACCGCTGCCTGAAATGGGACGCATGAGTGCCAGCGGCAAAACCTCCGGCAGAAAGTGAAGCGCATGGCAGACAGGCGTCACCGCGTCGGCGAGTACTTCCAATACGCCGGAGGAACGAATCATGCCGACGGCCAAACACAACGCGCATAGCGTGGGCAAAATGGAAACCGCACTGGATAATCCCTCCTTCGCCCCTTCCACAAAACAGGAAAAGACCGGGATTCTCTTGAAAAAACCGTAAAACAGAATGAAACCCACCATCAGAGGGATGACCAAATCACCGAAGTTCATGAGAATCCCTCCGTTCCAACAGCATGCAGGCTAAAAATCCAATCACAACCGAACCGATAGAGGAAAGCCAAACAGCCGGCAAAATCTCCAGCGGATGGTTCGACCCCGCGTTTTGCCGCAAAACGGCGACCGTGGTGGGAAGCAGTTGAATAGAAGCGGTGTTAAGCATCACAAAGCGCACCATGGATGAGGTCGCCGTGATATTGGCGGGATGGGGCTGCAATTTTTTCATCGCCGCAATGCCAAGCGGGGTTGCCGCATTTCCCAGACCAAATAAATTGGCCGTTACATTCAGGGAAATCGCTTCCATCGCCTCCGAGTGCGGCGAGACTTCTGGAAACAAATGCCGTAAAACCGGGCAGAACAGCCGGGCTGCTTTTGCCGTCAATCCGGATTTTTTCGCCACTTCCATGATTCCGCCCCACAGCATCATCGCACCGCAAAGCGTCAAGCAAAGATCCACCGCTTCTGTCCCGCTTTCCATGACCGCTGCAGAAAGCAAATCCATCTTGCCAAAAATCAATGTGAACACTACAGAAAGCAGTGCAAAACCGGTCAAAACCACATCCATCAATGGGCATCCCTCCGATTAAAGCTTATGAGTTTTTCCCATAAATTAGTACATATTTTTCACAAACCTGTCAATATAGGAAGTTTTTAAAGAATTGGCAATAATTTTGCCAAAATAAATTGACAAACCCCGTAGATTCTTTTACAATAGTCTTTAAGATAGCAGATTATCACGAGATAACCATAAAACATTTTATTAATTTCGCAACAAAAGGAGATCTTTGCATGAAGCAAACTGGCATTATCCGTCCATTGGATCATCTGGGGCGCATTGTACTTCCGAAAGAATTACGCCGCACATTTGATATCAATCCGGAAGATTTTTTGGAAATCTTTGTAGAAGATGATCGCATTATCTTGCAGAAATATGAAGCAACCTGCATCTTCTGTCATGGTTCGACGGATATTCAGCTGATCAAAGGAAAACCTATCTGCCACGCTTGTCTGAATGAACTGAAAACAATGGAATAATCAATAGCCAGCCATTTTAGGGTTGGCTTTTTTTCTGTCAGATTTTTCCTTCATTTGACACTTTTATACAATTCGATTATAATAAATGTATTTATGAAGCTGATCGATTTTTTGCAAGACAAAAAGGAGGAGACGGCGAATGGCGCATGAAAATGCAACAATCCGAATATTCGCGGGAATGTTCTGTTCCTTTCTCTTGATCTTTCTGTTTCCTTTGCTCAGCTATGGAGCTGATGCCGATGAGGAAACAACTACGGTAAAACCGACATCCGTCGATGTTCTTTGTGATCAAATTGCGGATGCAGACGAAGATCTGGTCATTGACTGGAGCGATTCCTCCAGCGATACCGAAGCCATCACGCTTTCGGTTCCCGATGGCATCTCCGTGACCATTGAAGGCGGAAGCTTTTCCAACCTCATCGTCAACGGGGAAGGCACGCTGATTCTGGATGGCGTGACGGTCGAAGCCTTTGATGTTTCCGCCCCCGGCATCCTGCTGGAAAACGGTACCCTGTGCCTGACCGGAAAGACCAACGTTTCTGCCGCAGACGGCACCTTGGCTCATCCGAACGGACAAACGGCGCTGGCCGTTTTAAACGACGCCGTGCTGCTGCTCGAAGATGCCGGGACGATTGACGCCGGCGACGGATATTCCTTTACCACCTCCGATCAAGAGGGCGGAAACGGCGGCACCGCGATAGAACTGGAAAAAGATGCATCCATCGTGGCCTCTTCCCTGCTCAAAGCATCGGGCGGTGACGGCGGCATCGGAACGGCCGGCGGAACGGGCGGCGATGCTTTCCGCATGATTCCGGGCGCGACGGCAGCATTTCTGGAAGATACCCAGCAGATGCTGTTCGGCGGACTGGGCGCTAAGGGCACGGATGGAAACCGTGCCGACAACGGCATGCGCAGCGAAGGGCTCTACCGCATGCACTTCCGTGCAGCGAATGAAGGAACCGCGACCGCTTCCTTTTCTCTGGCGTCGTATGATTTCACCTGCTCGAAACTCTCCTGTACCGCCGGGTTTGCCCTGCGGCTGGAAGCATCCACCCAAGACGACGGTGAGGACGTCCTCTTTGCAGGCTGGGAAACCAATTCGGGTACACGCATCTCTGAAGCGCTCATCTGCAATATTCTCACACCGGCACAAAACACCATCTACACCGCACAATTCACCTACGAATGCGGCTGTACGCTCGATGTGAAGGTGCAGGATCTGTCCGTCACCATGCCCTATTACAACCAAACCTATGACGTTTCCCTCGACGACCTGATCACCTCCGTCACTCGGAGCGGCAAATGCCGTTTGCATGACGATACGGTCAAAACGCAAAACAATTTTTCCGTCACGGCGATCGAAATCGGTCAGTCCAGCGTCAAAGAAACCGACTTTGACGATTATTATTCCTTGAGTGCCGACGGCACGCTCACTCTGCTGCGGGTCAGCAGTTCGGTGTATACCCTGCACATCTCGGTGATGGTGTCGCTGCCGGACGGTCCAAGCGTCAGCAAGGACGCACTGGTGCTGGTGACTTTGGGAGAACCCATGAACACCACGCTACCCGAAGACCGCGTGACCTTCGACCTCTCTTCACAGAGCGATCTGGCCATCACGCCGGAATGGAACGGAAACACGCTGGTGAGCATCGTCGGCTACCACGACACCACCAACGAACAGATTGTCGTCAATCCGGACGTCAGCTATTACCTCTCGGAAGACGGCAAGACCATCTATCTGTCCAGCGACCTGTTCAGTCAGCTGAGTTCGGGGGATGAAGTGCGCTTCGTCTTCACCTTCTCTGCCGGGGAAGATCAGCAGCTCTTGGTACAAATCGACCGCAGCTACTCCAATCTTTTCAATCTCCCCAAAGGCGTACGCCCCCGCATTCTGTGCATCTTACTGATCGTCACCGGAGCGCTTGCGATTTACATGCGCCGCCGGTTTGGCAAAGATTAAAATAAAAACCGTACCAACGAAGCGTTGGTACGGTTTTTTATCGTTTGGATTTTTTCCGGTTCGGTACACGGCGCAGGCTCTCCGCTGCCGCACATCCCGCCGTTCGGCCGGATGCCCATGCCCAGCTTAAATTATAACCGCCGCAGTCCGCATGAACATTCACCGCTTCCCCACAGACGTAACACCCCGGCAAGCGCAGCAGTTCCAAATCGGGCGAAAGTTCCGACGCGGGAATCCCGCCCGCCGTGACCTGTGCGGTTGCAAATTGAGTGGGTGCCTCCACCACAAAACGCCAGTCCTTGCAAAGCTGTGCCAAACGCTGTATCTGCTGCGGATGCACCTCCGAGACCGAAGCGGTCAGCGGAATGCCCGCGGCCTTCAACAGTTCTCCGCCGATGCGCCGCAAAAAGAGCCCCGTCAGCCAGTCTTCGGCGGGAAGCGTCTTGCGCGTCCGCAACAGCTCCCAGAGGAGTTTCTCGACCTCCTGCACCTCCAAATCGGGCAGCAAATCCAAAGAAAGCTCCTGCGGCACCAGCCAGGACAAATCAAACACACAAATACCGGAAAGGGCCTGTTCCTGAAACTGCACTTCCCCCAGCGATGCGCCGAGCTTGCGCGCTTTGCGCCAAGCCGTCACCATCGCCCGCACCCGCAGTCCTTTGAGTGCGCGCAGCACGGGTTCCTTCGACGGCAGGGGACAAAGCGCCGGACGAGGCGGCAGTACCTCTACCCCAAAGGGCTTCAGCAGGGAAAAGGCGTCGCCGGTGCTGCCCATAGCCGGAGCGGCACAGCCGCCGCACGCCAAGATCAGCCGTTTGGCCCGGAGACGCTCATTTTGCCCGATGATTTCGTATATTCCCCTTCGGACGTCAAAAGAGGTTACTGCAAAATCACACTTGAAAATCACGCCATTTTGCGCGCATGTAAAGCGAAGCGCATCCAGCACGGCGGATGCCTGATTGGAATAAGGGTACACCCGCCCTTCACCGTCTTTTCTGGAAAGCACGCCCAGCGAACGAAACCACTCTTCTGGATTTGCCTTGTTTAGCAGAATGCGGGAGGCCAGCGCCGTTTCCCCGTGAAACGCACCGTGAAACAGCGGTTCGTGCGTAAAATTGCAGCGCCCGTTGCCGGTAGCCAGCAGTTTTTTCCCGACGCGCGGCAGTTTTTCCACCACACACACGGTGCAGCCCGCCGCAGATGCCTCAATCGCGGCCGCCAGCCCGGAAGCACCTCCGCCGACGATTACGCAGTCAAAACAAGAAGGCGGCTCTTTTCCCGCCGGTTGCGATCGAACGTTTTTCATACGGTGCGGTAGGTCAGGCGGTCGGCCGGATAATCCTGGAGCACATCGAGCAAAGGTTTGACGTCGCGCTTCGCCGCATCCAAATCGTGGTCGAGGTAGTTTCCGCATTCAATCCGCTTGGAGCCGGGAAGTTCTCCTTCAAACGACACGATAAACGCCAGCGAATCGCGCACCAGTTCAATCGCTTCTTCCGGCGACATGGTATCCCGCACCAGCAGGTAAAATCCCGTGCGGCAGCCCATCGGGCCGACATAGAGGACCTGATCGCTCCACTTGCTGTTGCGCGCATAGGTAGCAAACAGGTGCTCGATGGTGTGCATCGAACCGGTCGACGGATAGGTGCCGCAGTTGGGTTTTACCATGCGCACATCGTAGGTTTTGACGTCGCCGTCCACGCGGGAAAGGTACATCCCCACGTCCAACAAATCGTGATTGACCGAAAAACTCTGAATTCGTTTCATGTTGTTATTCCTCCTCTGTCAACGGATCTCCCGCCGCATACTCATAGTCGCCGTACCAGGTGAAACTCGGATAATACTGCACCAGCACCTTCCCGATGATGGCGTCTTTGGAAACGTAGGTATTCTCCCAATAGCGGGAATCCTTCGAATAGTTGCGGTTGTCCCCCAGCATCAAATAGGAATCTTCCGGCACCTCATAGGGGCCAAAATCCAGTGCCGCGGGTTCTTCCGCCAGATAATCCTCGGAAAGCGGGGTATCGGAATCGTTGATATACACCAAGCCGTCGCGGATCGTCACCGTTTCTCCCGGCAGGCCGATCACTCGCTTGACGTAATAGACCGATTCGTCATCCGGAAATTTGAAAATCACAATGTCGCCGCGTTCCGGAGACTCTGTCAGATAACTCAAGCGGTTGGCAATGACCCGGCTGTGCTCCGAAATGGTCGGAATCATCGACCCGGTCGGCACCGAAGAATTCATAATCACAAACCGTCCAATGGCAAACGCCAGCAGCACGGCAACCCCCAGCGTCAGCAGCCACGAGCGCAGCTCTTTGCCGATCGAAGTGGTTTCTTCTGCCGGATTTTCGGACTTTTTCTGCATCTTCCCACCCCTTCCTTTCCGGACAATATTCTTAAGTTTTAAGTATAGCACAAAGCCAAACCAAACGCAAACCGCATGCCGCCGGTAAAAAAGGGAATGGGGTTGACAAGTATTCGCTTCGGTGTTATGATAAAGAAAATCGACGATGGGGAAACATCGGACGAGCGATCATGCACCGCAGAGAGGAACTTCACCGGCTGAAAGGGTTCCAACGCACAGAGCCATCCCATGATACCGACCCCGGAGTGTGCGTCCAAATGCGCAACGGGTTGCAGCCGTTATCCTGCAGTCAAGCGGGCAAAGAAATTCTTTGTCAATTTGGGTGGAACCGTGGAGTCGTGCACTTCATCCCATAGGGGATGGAGTGCTTTTTTATTTTCCTCAAAATCAGAAGAAAGGAAGTTACTTTATGATTCAAGTCACGTTAAAAGGCGGCGTCGTCAAAGAATACGAAGCCGGCATTTCGGCAGCGGACGTTGCCAAAGACATCAGCATGGGCCTTTACCGCGCAGCCTGCGCCTGCAAAATCGACGGCAAAGTGTGCGATCTGCGCACGCCGCTCGATCAGGACTGCGAATTGTCCATTCTCACCTTTGACGATCCGGATGGGATGGAAACGTTCCGTCATACGAGCGCACACATTTTAGCACAGGCGGTCAAACGTCTCTACCCCAACACCAAATTTGCGATTGGTCCTGCGGTGGACGCCGGTTTCTACTACGACATGGAAGTGGAACACCCCTTCACGCCGGATGAACTGGTGAAAATCGAAGCGGAAATGAAAAAGATCGTCAAGGAAGGCCTTGAAATCAAACGCTTTGAACTCCCGCCCGAAGAAGCCAAAAAACTTATGGCGGAACGCGGCGAAACCTACAAACTCGAACTCATCGAAGAACATGCCGGCAATGGCGAACACATCAGCTTCTATCAGCAGGGCGAATACATCGACCTGTGCGCCGGTCCGCATCTGATGAGCGTGTCGCCGGTGAAGGCATTCAAACTCACGCAGTGCACGGGTGCTTACTGGCGCGGCGACGCAACCAAACAGCAGCTTTGCCGCGTGTACGGCATTTCGTTCCCGAAAGCATCGATGCTCGAAGAACACCTCACCAAACTCGAAGAAGCCAAAAAACGCGACCACAACAAACTCGGACGCGAACTCGAACTCTTCACGACGTCGGAAGTCATCGGTCAGGGTCTGCCGATCCTGCTGCCGAAGGGCGCCAAAATCGTGCAGCTTTTGCAGCGCTTTGTCGAAGACGAAGAAGAACGCCGCGGCTGGCAGCTGACCAAAACGCCGCTGATGGCAAAATCGGACCTCTACAAAATTTCGGGTCACTGGGATCACTACAAAGAGGGCATGTTCGTGCTGGGCGATGAAGAAAAGGACAGCGAAGTCTTTGCGCTGCGTCCGATGACCTGCCCGTTCCAGTACCAGGCATACCTCAACCGCAAGCGCTCCTACCGTGATCTGCCGCTGCGTTACGACGAAACGTCCACCCTCTTCCGCAACGAAGCATCGGGCGAAATGCACGGGCTCATCCGCGTGCGTCAGTTCACCATCTCGGAAGGGCATCTGATGTGTACGCCGGAACAGCTCGAAGAAGAATTCAAAAACTGCCTGGAACTGTGCACCTACATGCTCAAAACGCTGGGACTTTATGAAGACGTCTCCTACCGTTTCTCGCAGTGGGACCCGAATGACCGCGACAAATACATCGGTACGCCGGAACAGTGGGACGAAGCACAGAGCGTCATGGAACGCATCTTAAACGACCTGGAAATCCCCTACAAAATCGGCATCGGTGAAGCGGCGTTCTACGGACCGAAGCTCGACATCCAGATCAAAAACGTCTTCGGCAAGGAAGACACCCTCATCACCATTCAGATCGACCAGATGCTCGCCAAACAGTTCGGCATGGAATACACCGACCGCGACGGCACGCAGAAAAACCCGTATATCATTCACCGCACCTCGATCGGCTGCTACGAACGTACGCTGGCGCTGCTGATTGAAAAATATGCCGGTGCATTCCCGCTGTGGCTGGCTCCGGTACAGGTGAAGCTGCTGCCGATTGCCGACCGTCATCTCGATTACCTGTATGAAATCAAGAAAAAATTGCAGGCTGCCGGCATTCAGCGCGTCGAAATCGACGACCGCAGCGAAAAGATCGGCTACAAGATCCGCGAAGCACAGCTGGAAAAAGTGCCGTATATGCTCGTAGCCGGCGACAAGGACGTCGAAGGACAGGTCGTTTCGGTGCGTTCGCGCAAAAACGGCGACCTCGGTGCGAAAACGGTGGACGAAGTGGTGGAAATGCTGCTTGAAGAAATCCGCACCAAAGCGCTGTAATCTTTACCCTCGTCTCTATCAAAAAGCACCGCATCGGATCCTCCGATGCGGTGCTTTTCCATTCTAAACAATGAACTTTAAAAGGGATATCCCTCGTGATCGACCACACAGCCGATGCCCAAAGCGCCCGGCCCCGTATGGCAGGCGATGGAAAGGGAAAGCGGCGCCACATATACCGAGGATACGCCAAGCTGACGGCGAATTTCCGAAACAAAGGCTTTCACAACCGCTTCCTGTGCCGTATGCGCCACGCAAAGCTGAATCCGTCCATCCTGCTTTTGCTGGACAAAACGGGTTTCCAGGTCTTTGGCAATCGCATCGATCAGCGCCTGCTGTGCGGCGCGCTGTCCGCGCACTTTCGCGTAGGCGTCAATTTTATCGGGATCGACCGACAAAATGGGTTTGATTTGCAGCACGGTGCCGATCGCCGCCGCTCCGGCGGTGATGCGGCCGCCTTTTTTCAAGTACTTTAAGGTGTCCGCCATCAGATAGATGGAAAAATCCTCCGTCGTGCGTTCCAGAATGTCGCGGATTTGCGCGGCGGAATAACCGCGCGCGGCAAGATGGATGGCGTCCAGCACCGCCTGATGCTGTGCAACCGACACCCGTTTGGCGTCCACGACCTGAATCCGTTCGCCGTAATCCTTTGAGAGCATCTGTGCGGTGGCAAAGCTGCTCGAAAGGGAGCTTGCCATCGGCAGATAGACGATTTCCTCCGCCTGCTCCAAGCCCTCTTCCCAGATGCGAAGCAGATCGGCTACGGCGGGCTGAGAGGTGGAAAACTCCCGGCATTGCGGCAGCATCTGAAAAAATTCCTCGCGCGTCATGTTCTGCCCTTCAATGTAGGCTTTGCCGTCCAACAAAATCGGCATCGGTACAATCGGCACCCCAAGGGCGCGCGCTTCTTTTTCCGTCAAACCGGAACAACTGTCCGTGATCACCAAAACTCGCTGCTGTTTCATCGTTTTCTGTTCTCTTTCCTGTTTTTGTATTATTTTACTCATTGTATCATAGTGCCTTGACCTTGTCAAAACGAAAACAGGTTTTTGACAAAATCTTTCGACTTTCGTATAATAAATAAAAACCTTTGGGAGGATTTTGTTTCATGAAAAAAAGCGCGCTTCCCCTGTCTGCCTGGCTGCTGATTGCCGCGGTCGTCGTGCTGGCAGGCGGATTTTTATTCTGGTCCATCGCAAACGACTCGTCCAAATCAACCGCAAGTGCCGAAACGTCCGCCGTGGACGAAGAAACCGACAAAACCGCCGATGAAGCATCCGACCAAGGCATCCTCTGCAAAAGCGGCGAATTCAAAGGGATGGTTGTTTATCCCTCCGGCACCTATGAAGTCGGGGTGGATATTCCGGCCGGCGAATACCTCGTCATTCTCGATCTGACGAAAATTGA
>CALXIC010000195.1 GCA_944388265.1 uncultured Clostridia bacterium
TCGCTGGTGACCGCAATCTGCTTTGCTTGCTGCCTCGTTTTGAGCCCGATTGCCAGCATCGTTCCGATCTGCGCGATCGCTCCGGCACTCATTTACGTCGGCGTGCTGATGCTCAAAGGCTTTGCAAAGGTGGATATGAACGACCCGGCACAGGCTGCTCCGGCCTTCATGGCGCTGATCATGATGGTGCTGACCTACTCGATCTCCAACGGTATCGGGATGGGCGCGATCGTGTATGTGCTCGTGACGCTTTTCACCGGCAAATACACCAAGAAAGACATTATGGTTACCGTGATTGCGCTGCTCTTTGTGCTGCGTTTCGTGATGGTTACCATGTAATCGAAAGAACGATCAAAAAAGCCTTCGGTCTGTTGACCGAAGGCTTTTTCTTATGTGTGTTTTTGGGCTTTCCAGGGTTTTAGGATTTCGTTTTTGATGTGCAAAAACGCCGCTTCTTCGCCCTCATCCCGAAGCCAGAGGAGCATCTGCTCCAAAAGCTTTTGGGTGTTTGGATGGATCAGATAGTGATCTTTGGAGCGCTGGTAATAGTCAAACGGATCGGTGTCTCGGTAGGCCTCTTTGCGGTAGGTTTTGCTCGCCGCCATGCGGTCGCAAAACATCTCCACCACATAGGGAACGGGCATTTCCATCCCTTCCATGCGGTGCTTGCCGTGGGCGGAATAATCGATCCAGTATTCCAGATGATGGCGGTTTCGCCCTTTGTGGTGCAGCCACGACGCACTGTAGCCCACCGCTTTGCGCTGGGCGTCGTTGGGGCTGCGGTTGCCCTGAAAATAGCGCACACCGGCAAAGAACTCAATGGGGCTGTATTTGGACAGATCGTGCAGCAATCCCTGACGATAAAGCCCCACGGCAAAGCAGTGCTGCCGCACCAGCTTGCGGTGATGGCGCACCGTGTGCAGATGCGCCCAAAAGTTTTGGAACCAATTCATCCCAGCACCTGCTTTGCGATGTCCACCGATTGCTTGGCGTCTTTGGCATAAAAATCAGCGCCGATTTCTTTGGCGTAGTCGGGGGTCAATACAGCGCCGCCCACCCAGATTTTTACGTCCGGTACGGCTTCGCGCAGCGCGCGAATGGTCTGTTCCATATTGACCACGGTGGTGGTCATCAAAGCGGACAGCCCCACCAGTTTCACCTCTCGGCGGATGGTTTCTTCCACGACGGTTTCAATCGGCACGTCCTTGCCCAAATCGATCACGTCGTAGCCGTAGTTTTCGAGGATGACCTTGACGATGTTTTTGCCGATGTCGTGCACATCCCCTTTGACGGTGGCGACGATGATGCGCCCTTTTTGAATCGTCTCCGTCTTTTGGGAGGAGATGCGCTCTTTGATGACATCAAACGCCGCCTGTGCTGCGGTGGCGGATTGCAAAAGCTGCGGCAAAAAGAGTTTGCCCGTTTCAAACTGGATGCCCACTTCATCGAGGGTGGGGATCAAAATCTGATTGACAATGTCCATCGCTTCCATCGAAGCCAGCAGTTTTTTGGTCTGTTCCTTCGCGGCGTCCTTTAAGCCGTTGAGCACGGCGTAATCGAGTGTCGGCTCGCTCGCCTTGACGGGGGCGGCTGCCGCAGAAGCGGCCTGTTCGCCGTATTTTTCGAGGTATTGTTTCGATCCCACGTCTCGGTTGGTGAGGACGTTGAAGGCGTCGATCGCTCCGGTCATCACCGGCAAATTGGGGTTGATGATCGGCAAATCCAGTCCGTGCTGCATCGCCATCGTCAAAAAGGTGGTGTTGATGAGCGGGCGGTTGGGAAGTCCGAACGAAATGTTCGAGACGCCAAGCGTCGTCTTGACGCCAAGCTGTTCTTTTACCATCGTCATCGCACGGAGCGTCTCCATCACTTCCTTTTGCTGAACCGAAGCTGTCAGCGTCAGGCAGTCGATGTAAAGATCCTCTTTCGGGATGCCGTAGGATGCGGCGGTCTCGACGATGCGTTTGGCGATGACAAAGCGTTCTTCAGCGGTGAGCGGAATGCCGTTTTCGTCCATGCAAAGGCCGATGACCGATGCGCCGTATTTTTTCACGAGCGGCAGGATGCGCGCCAGCACGGCGGGTTCCCCGTTGACGGAGTTGACGAGCGGTTTGCCGTTGTAGACGCGGAGCGCCGCTTCCAGCACTTCCGCATTGGACGAGTCGATCTGTAACGGCACATCCACGACACTTTGCAGTTCTTTGACCACTTCCACCATGAGCGCTTTTTCATTGATGCCCGGAAGCCCCACGTTGACGTCCAGAATCTTGGCACCGGCTTCCACCTGTTCCAGTGCCTGGGTTAAGATGTAGCCGATGTTGTGATTTTGCAGCGCTTCTTTGAAGCGCTTTTTGCCGGTGGGGTTGATGCGTTCGCCCACGATGCACACGCCGTCCACCTCCAAGAGGTGGGAAGCACTGCAAAGGGCAAATTTCGGCGCATAGTCGCGCGGCGCGGGAGTACACCCTCCAAATTCTTTTTTGATGGTGCGGATAAATTCCGGTGTCGTGCCGCAGCATCCGCCCAAAATGCATGCGCCGTAGGGCAGGGCTTCGGCCATTTCGGCGGCAAATTCCGCCGCATCCATATCATAGGTGTTGGAATTGAGGTTGGGAAGTCCTGCGTTTGGTTTCAAAATCAGCGGAAGCGGGGTCCATTTGGCGAGTTCTTTGACAAACGGCACCATTTTTTTCGGACCCAGCGAGCAGTTGAAACCCAGCGCATCCACACCGAGTGCGGTGAGGGTCAGCCCCATCGAAGGGATGGAGGTGCCGGTAAAGGTGCGGCCGTTTTCTTCAAAGGTCATCGTGCACCATACCGGAAGTTTGGTGCATTCCCGTGCGGCCAGCACGGCGGCTTTCACTTCCAGTAAATCGGTCATCGTTTCAAAGACGACGAGATCCGCACCTGCCGCTTCACCGGCAAGGAGCATTTCGCGGAAGATGTCGTACGCTTCTTCAAAGGACAGGTTGCCGTTCGGTTCAAGAAGCTGTCCGATGGGGCCGATGTCCAGCGCCACCCGGCATCCGGTGCCCGCCGCCGCACGGCGCGCGTTTTGAACGCCCGCGGTGACGAGTTCGCAGACGCTGTATGCGCTGTCCCGCAGTTTGTAGCGGTTGGCGCTGAAGGTGTTGGCGTAGATGACATCCGCACCCGCTTCAATGTATTGACGGTGAATGTCCAGGATGACATCGGGCTGGCGGATGTTTAATTCCTCCGGCACCTTACCCAGTGAGACGCCGCTTTGCTGCAGCATGGTGCCCATGCCGCCGTCTAAAAAGAGAAGGGTCG
>CALXIC010000196.1 GCA_944388265.1 uncultured Clostridia bacterium
AAAGTTGGTTTGCTGAGCACGGGAAGGATGTGGCTCTTCCCGTGAAACCGGCAGAAGAACTCCCAAACGATGCGCTGATGATTGTATTTGGCGATGGGGCAGGGAAGTGTCGTTGCCCTTATGTGCGCATTTCTTCCGGGACAGATGAATCCGCAGTTGCGGTTTATCCAAATGTTTGGGAAATGAGAACGATGTTTTCGGTTTGCGCGGTGTTCAGTGATATTGACGGTACGATTTTGCATATGGATCATACGCCGTCTGAACGTACCGTTCGTGCCATCGCAAGCTTACGGGAACAGGGAATTCCGTTTGTATTGGTTTCGGCACGTCCGCCGCACGGTATTCGTCCGATTTCCGCAAAGCTTTGTGCCAATCATCTGCCGATTGTGGCGTATGCAGGCGCTCTGGTGCTGGATGGAAATGATGAAGTGTTGATGGAAGTCGGCTTTTCTTTCGAGCGCGCGCAGGAGATTGCGGCTCGATGCAAGCAGATTGCGCCTGATACCAGTGTCAGCATCTACCATGGGATGGACTGGCTGACGGATACACCGGAGCATGAAGGGATTCTGTTTGAACGTTCGGTCACAGGACTCACGCCAAAACAGGTGTCGCTGGACGATTTGTCCGCTTATCTGATCGTGCATAAAATTTTGTGCATTGGTCCTGCTGTGTCCATTGATCGTTTGGATGCGGCGTTTCAGGGAGAAGCAGACATGAATTGCGGAAAATCCAAGGCGACCTTTTTGGAACTGACGCCCAAAGCAGCCTCCAAATCCGCTGCCCTTCGGTTTTTCTGCGAACATCAGAATCTAGCGGTATCGCGCACGATGGCATTTGGCGATTATTACAATGATTTGGATATGCTCCAAGCCGCCGGATGCGGGGTCGCTATGGCAAATGCACCCGATGATGTGAAACAGGCTGCAGATGTGGTGACCACGTCGAATGATGACGATGGCGTGGCGCGAATTTTGGAGCAAAAATGGTTGTTTTGACAAAAATTTTGTCAAAATATTTACATTATGAACGATTCGACGTATAATATACAGGTATCTGAATGAATATTCAACCGATTGGAGCGACTACTCAATGAATTACTATGAAGAAGCGCTGCGCGTTCATCAGGAACATGCAGGGAAATTGGAAATTTGCGGCACGGTTTCACTGGAATCAGCGGACGATTTAAGCATCGCTTATACGCCCGGGGTTGCAGAGCCTTGCCGCAAAATTTACGAAAATGAGCAGGCGGTATACGATTACACCATTAAAGGACACACGGTTGCAGTTGTATCGGACGGAACAGCTGTGCTTGGTTTGGGCGATATCGGTGCCAAGGCGGCTATGCCGGTCATGGAAGGCAAAGCGGCCTTGTTTAAAAAATTCGGCGGTGTAGACGCGTTTCCAATCTGTTTGGATACCAAAGATCCGGAAGAAATCATTCATGCGGTAAAAATGATTGCTCCCTGTTTCGGCGGCATCAATCTGGAAGATATCGCTTCTCCGAAATGTTTTGAAATTGAACGCCGTCTAGAAGAAGAATTGGATATCCCGGTGTTTCATGACGATCAGCATGGCACAGGGATTGTCGTTACCGCAGCGCTTTTAAATGCATTGAAGGTAGTCGGGAAAAAGATTGATGAAGTACATATTGTTTTGAATGGTCCCGGTGCCGCAGGTACGGCGATCATTCAGATGATGCGCTCAGCGGGCGCAAAACACATCATTGCCTGCGACGAACACGGTATTTTGTATAAATCCCGCGGCGTGGGCATTCGCGACCACAAAGCGATGCTTTGCCATATCACCAACGAAGACGATCTCCACGGCGATCTTGCGGACGCATTGGTCGGCGCAGATGTCTTTGTGGGCGTGTCGGTAGCGGGAGCGCTCAAACCGGAGATGATTGCAACGATGGCGAAAGATCCGATCGTATTTGCAATGGCAAACCCGACGCCGGAAATCATGTATGAAGAGGCAATGGCAGCCGGAGTAAAGGTGATGGGAACCGGTCGGTCGGATTATCCGAATCAGATCAATAACGTGCTGGCTTTTCCCGGTATTTTTAAGGGTGCGCTTCGGGCACGCGCCAGAGATATTACGCCGGCAATGAAGGTGGCCGCAGCAAAAGCGATTGCTTCGGTAATTTCGGAAGACGAACTTTGTCCGGAAAAAATTATTCCCAGCATTTTTGACCTGCGCGTGACCGATTCGGTCGCAGATGCGGTAGAAGCTGCTTGGAAATATGCTCAAAAGTAATTGGGACGCAAAAAGAGTCTGCAGCATTTGCAGACTCTTTTTATTTTCTTATATAAAAAATCCCTCGTGTCAGCGGCACGAGGGATTTTAAGTCTAGCGAAAAAAGAATCAGGCTTTCGTCGTTTCTTTCACCATGTAATTCCAGGAATCGCGGCACATTTCATCGATGCCGTATTCTGCTTTCCAACCAAGTTCTTTATACGCTTTGGTCGGATCAGCGTAGCAAGCTGCAATGTCGCCGGCGCGGCGCGGTTTAATGACATAGGGAATCGTTTTTCCGCAAGCTTTTTCATAAGCATGGAGTACATCCAAAACGCTGTATCCGTTGCCGGTTCCCAGATTGTACACCACAACACCCGGATTTTCCCGTACTTTGCGGATCGCGCATACATGACCTTTTGCCAAGTCGACAACGTGGATATAGTCACGAACGCCGGTGCCGTCATGGGTGGGGTAATCGTTGCCGAAAACGCCGAGGGCTTCCAGTTCACCGGTAGCAACTTTTGCGATGTAAGGAACCAGATTGTTCGGAATACCGTTCGGATTTTCGCCGAGAATGCCAGACGGATGTGCACCGATCGGATTGAAGTAACGCAGCAACACGACGTTCCATTCCGGATCCGATACGTTCAAGTCGGTCAAAATCTGTTCGATCATGCCTTTGGTCTGACCATACGGATTGGTGATCTGACCTTTGGGGCATTCTTCCGTGATCGGAACGAACGCCGGGTCACCATATACCGTAGCCGAGGAGCTGAATACGATATTTTTGCAGCCATGTTTGCGCATGACATCGCAAAGTACAAACGTACCGGTCATGTTGTTGTGATAATATTCCAGCGGTTTCTGTACCGATTCACCAACTGCTTTCAAGCCAGCAAAATGAATGACAGAGTCGATCTGATTTTCGTTGAAAATTTTCTCCGTTGCTTCATAATCCAAACAATCCGCTTCATATAATTTTACTTTTTTGCCGCTCAGTTTTTCGATTCGATCAACGACTTCCGCTTTGCTGTTGCAAAGATTGTCCATAATTACGACTTCTTCGCCGTTTGCCAGGAGTTCCACACAAGTATGCGAACCGATGAAACCGGTTCCGCCTGTTACGAGTACTGCCATACTACCAATCCTTTCTTGCAAGAGCACTGAACTCTTTCTTTGGTTATATTATAAAATTGTTAAGATTTTTTGTCAATGAAATTCAACATTTTTCCATAAAGTTGCATAAAATTACGGAGGTCATCACAAACGCCAAAAGTAAAACTTTGATTTGATTCGTTGCTATCGATAGTTGATGGAAGGTGTGCCATGGAGGAAAAATAAAAACCCCCGCTTTGCGGGGGTTTTTATTTTTATGTAAGAGACGATTAGATGGAATCCACCGTTTTAGCTGCAAAATCCACAGCGCCTTTGATATCGGCTTCGCTTGCTTTGCCTTTTTTGAACAGGCCGCCTTTTACCGGTACTTCGTATACACCGGCAACGTTGATGCCAACTTTTTTCGCCATATCAGCCAGCTGATTCATCGGACCGGTCGAACCAACGCCAACGCCGATGAAAGCGATGTTTGCCGAGCTCTTTTCGCTCAGGAAGTGTACCCAGTTTTCTACTTTCTGATCCAGTTTCTTGCCGCCGTCCACAACGACGAAGATCAATACTTCTTTTTCCGGCATATAATCCGGCGGAATACGGTCTACTTTCGGGATTCCCTGTGCTTTCGAAATTGCCCGGGCAATGTCGTAAGCACCCATGCCTTTGTCATACTGCATGACCTTCATTTTGAATTTCATCTGAAAGACCTCCAATATTTGATGTAAAGCAAACGCCTACATTCAGTATTTTTTATTATTATAGCACATTTTACTGATAATTTGAAGCTAATTTCTTAACTTTTTTATCATTTGACGATTTTGTCATTTTTCACAAATATAAAGTTTTGATTTTGGTGGAACTGAAAACCCGGTGATTACTGCTTGTTTCTCTTATCGAAGCGTGCTACAATGATACCAAATCATGGAAAAGAGGGATACGATGGATACTCGTCTGCCGCGGGTTTGCCCGCATGAAGTTGGTCTCAATGCGGCGTCCATTCTCACATTTGTCAAAGAAGCCGAAAGGCGGTTTGGGATGCATGGGTTCGAGGTGCTCCGCCATGGAAAAGTTGCTGCAAGTGGTTGGTGGACGCCTTACCGCGAAGAGGATACGCATGTGCTGTTTTCCATGAGCAAGACGTTTACCGCTACGGCGATTGGAATCGCCATGGGGGAAGGGCTGCTTTCGCTGAGCGATCGGGTGCTTTCGTTCTTTCCGGATGTTTTACCCCTGGCGCCATGCGCGGGCATGGAAGCAATGGAGGTGCGGCATCTGCTCAATATGACGACCGGCCACTCGGCAGAACCGTCGTTTGATGGAGATGGTACTTGGGTATCGCAGTTTTTGTCGTCCTATGTGGACCGCGATCCCGGTACCTGGTGGTGCTATAATTCTGCCGCAACCTATATGCTTTCGGCAATCGTGCAGCGTGTGACCGGACAAAAAGTGACCGATTATTTAAAGCCCCGACTCTTCGACCCACTGGGAATCGATACCTATTGGTGGGAGGAAAGCCCCGAAGGCATTCAAACGGGCGGGTATGGCTTCAATACCCGTTTGGAAACGCTGGCTAAGCTGGGGCAGCTTTATCTGCAAAAAGGCGTTTGGGAAGGAAAACGCCTGCTGCCGGAAGGCTGGACGGAAGAACTCAGTAAAAACCGTATTCCCACCCTCACCGCGCATCACCGGCAGGCTCGTTTGGGCTATGGGTATCAGGTGTGGTGCTGTTCCGAACCGGGGTCGTTTCGCGGAGACGGTGCGTTTGGCCAGTTTTCGGTGGTGCTTCCCGAAAAAGATATGGTGCTTGCCATCAATGCCGGGGAAGAGCATCTGCTTGATATTGTGGAATTGGCCTTTGAGACGATTTTGCCGGCCGTGGATACCATTTCCGATTCGGATACCGAAGAAGAACTGCGCGCATATACCGCGTCGCTGATGTATGCTTTGCCGCATGGAGACGACAATCCGCAAATGGAATGGCGCGTCCATCGGAAGCGCTATGATTTTGCGCCGAATCGTTTGGGACTGGAATCGCTCATGGTATCGTTTGATGAGGAAGCTGTGCTGTATCTTACGGTGGACGGCAAAGAATCGGCCATCCCAATGGGGAAAGAGCAGTGGCGTTATGGACAGACTCAAGCGCCGTGGGATGCCTCCAGCATCGGTACGTTTCTGTTTCAGGATACCGCCGCATCCTATTGCTGGAGAGAGGACCGGCTGATCGTGACAATTTCCTATCATAAAACGCCTTATGTGGATACCTTTGAGCTGTCGTTTGACCGCTTCGGCGTGGTGCTGCAATACGAACGGAATGTTTCGTTTGACGAACGCTTTGCGACCCTTTATGGACGCCCGAAAGAGGAATTGTTTGAACGGTATGCCTGGAAAGCGGTCGTGAAGGAAGGGCAGCTTTCAGAATACCGCCGCCGGCATGATGCCATCTGGCCCAGTCTTTGCCGTGTACTCAAAGAAGCGGGCATCCAAAATTATACCATCTGGAACGTCGGAAATGAACTGTTCGGATATTATGAGTGTGACAAGGGGATCGACTTTGCAGCAAAAGTACAGGCGCAAAGCGCGGTGGTTGACGAATGGAATGCGTATATGAAAGACGTCATGGTGGTGGAACTGGACCCGGAAACGGGTGCACAGCCGCTGATGCAGCAGGTGTTTCAGTTCGAGTGACTGGTGATCTGTTAGAAATTGAACCCATCTTTTTTGTGAAAAATGCTACTTGCATTTTTGATGCAGCCTGTGTATACTAAATCATACAAGAAAATACGATGATGAGGAATAGTAGTTGGCGCATCTTCTTCAGAGAGCCGTTGGTTGGTGCAAAATGGCGTTTGATGCCCAGTGAGCTCACCTTGGAGTAGCACGCTGAAAGGAAAAGTAGGTGTTGACGGGTCCTCCCCGTTACCGGAGGGAGATATCAGGGAAACCTTGTATCGGAAATGAGTGCGCAGCTTGTCTGCGAATTAGAGTGGTACCGCGGAGATTTTTCATGAAGTCTTTCGTCTCTAAGTAAAAGAGGCGAAAGGCTTTTTTTATGCCGTGTCTCTTTTCAAGCACGATCGTTTGCCGATGAATTTGGAAAGGATGGATTGGAATGAAAAACTATCAAAAGTATAAACGTCAGTATTTTATGCCGCCGGTGGAATGCCTCGATTGGACGAAAAAAGAAGCCATCGAACATCCGCCCATCTGGTGCAGCGTAGATTTGCGCGATGGCAACCAGGCGCTGATTGTTCCAATGAGTTTGGAAGAAAAAATTGAATTCTTCAATTTCTTGGTAAAAGTTGGTTTTAAGGAAATCGAAGTAGGGTTCCCGGCTGCGTCGGAAACGGAATATGTCTTTTTGCGCACGTTGATCGAACAAAATTTGATCCCGGACGACGTTACCATCCAGGTGCTCACCCAGGCGCGCGAACACATCATTCGCAAAACGTTTGATGCGCTCAAAGGCGTCAAACATTCGGTTGTGCATCTGTATAATTCCACGTCTCTTTCTCAGCGGGAACAGGTTTTCCGTAAATCCAAACAGGAAATCATTGATCTGGCAGTAGCCGGTGCCGAAATGGTGCAGCGCTTTGCCAAAGAATATGAAGGCAATTTCCGCTTTGAATATTCTCCCGAAAGTTTTACCGGCACGGAAATGGATTTTGCAGCAGAAATCTGCAATGCGGTGCTGGATGTCTGGAAACCGACGCCCGATAACAAGGTCATCATCAATCTGCCGGTTACCGTCTCGCATTCGATGCC
>CALXIC010000197.1 GCA_944388265.1 uncultured Clostridia bacterium
ATTACGGCAATCAGTGAAGCCGTTGCGGAAACGGACGACGAACTGTTTGAAAAATACTTCTCTGGCGAAGCGTTCACCAATGCAGAATTGGTGCGCGGCATTCGCAAAGGCGTCAAAGACGGCACCATTACGCCGGTATTCTGCGGATCGGCCGTGACGATGGAAGGCATCGATATGCTGCTCGAAGGCATGCATCTGCTCCTGCCGACGGCGCACGAATGCGACATCGAAACGGGTGTAGATGAAAACGGCGAAGAAGTCGCGGTGCTCTGCGAAGAAACCCAGCCGCTCTGCGCACAGGTCTTTAAGACGGTGGCAGACCCGTTTGTGGGCAAAATGTCTTACATCAAAGTGTTCTCCGGCATGCTGACCCCTGATACGGTGGTCACCAATATGCGTACCGGTGAAACCGAAAAGATGAGCAAACTCATCACCCTGCGCGGCAAAAAACAGGAAGAAGCCAAAGCGATTCCTGCCGGGGATATCGGTGTCGCGACGAAGCTGTCCGCACAGACGGGCGATACCCTCTGCGTAGGCTGCAAGCTGACCCTTCCGACTGCGGAGTTCCCGGTGCCGAACTACACCATGGCGATCAAACCGAAGAACAAAGGCGATGAAAGCAAGATTTCCAGCGGCATGCACCGTCTGGTGGAAGAAGACCGTTCGCTGGGTTATGAACACGATTACGAAACCCATCAGCAGTTGGTCAAAGGCTTGGGCGAACAGCACCTCGATGTCGTCGTCGCAAAACTGAAAGGCAAATTCGGTGTCGATGTGACGCTGGAACCTCCGGTGGTCGCTTACCGCGAAACCATCCGGAAGAAAGTCAAAGTACAGGGCAAACACAAGAAACAGTCGGGCGGCCATGGCCAGTACGGCGATGTGTGGATTGAATTTGAACCGTGCGACAGCGAAGAAATGGTCTTTGAAGAAAAGGTCTTCGGCGGTTCGGTTCCGAAGAACTACTTCCCGGCCGTGGAAAAAGGCTTGCGCGAATGCGTCACCAAGGGCGTTTTGGCCGGATTCCCGGTGGTTGGTTTGAAAGCAACGCTGCTCGACGGCTCGTATCATCCGGCCGACTCGTCGGAAATGGCGTTTAAGACAGCGGCGTCGCTGGCTTACCGTGCAGGATTGCCGCAGGCATCGCCGGTCTTGCTCGAACCGATCGGCAGCCTGAAAGCGACGGTTCCGGACAGCGTGACGGGCGATTTGATGGGCGAACTCAACAAACGCCGCGGCCGTGTGCTGGGCATGAATCCTTCCGAAGAGGAAGAAGAAATGACCGTTATCGAAGCGGAAGTGCCGATCAGTGAAATGCAAAACTTCACCACCGTGCTGCGTCAGATGACGCAGGGCAGCGGCAGCTATACGCTCGAATTTGTCCGCTATGAACAGCTTCCTTCCAACCTGGAAGCCAAGGTCATTGAAGAAGCCAAGAAGCTTGAAATGAAATAATCAAACAAAACAGCCGGCCATGCTGCCGGCTGTTTTTCTGCTTTCAATGAGTTTGTTTAGTGAGAAAAAAGGAAGCGCCCCGGTTTCACACCGGAGCGCTTTTTGCATGCTTATTTCTTTTGCGGATGTTCGACGATTTTTTTGGAATGGGGATCGACCGAATGTGCATGGATGAAGTCGTCCGTATCGGTGGGAAGCCCCTTTTTCTTCAAGCGGCGGACCAGCCCTTCTCTTGCGAAGTCATACAAGACGGCGAAGAGCGGCGTGCCGATGATCATGCCGGGCACGCCGAAGAGCCCGCCGCCGACCACGATGGCGAAGATGATCCAGAAGGTGGAAAGCCCCGTCGACTCGCCCAAAATTTTCGGTTCCAAAATATTGCCGTCAAACTGCTGCAAGACGAGGATGAGGATGATGAAATAAAGCCCCTGCAGCGGGTCTTCCAGCAGCAGGATGATGGCGCAGGGAACAGCGCCGATGATCGGCCCGAAGAAGGGCACGATGTTGCTCACCCCGATGATGGTGCTGATGAGCAGCGAAAACGGCATGCGCAGAATGCTCATTGCGATGTAACACAAAAGCCCAATGATGAGGGAGTCGAGCAGTTTGCCCGTCAAGAATCCGTAAAAGACGCGGTGAATGTGGCGCAGGGTTTGCAGCACATGGTTGACGCGTTTGGTATCAAAGAGCGCATAGCAGAATTTTTTCGACTGTCCCACAAAGCGTTCTTTGCTGAACATGATGTAGATCGAAACGATCAGCCCGACTAAGATGTTTTTCAGCACCACCACCACGCTCCATGCGCCGCTCGCCAGACCGGAAATCATGTTGTTGATGTTGGGCATCACTTCGTTGATGGTGTTGGTCATCGAGGTGATGACGGTGTTGATGTTGCCGACCATCTGGGGGTTGTCCGCCAGGAAGTTTGAGAGCACCGTCTGCGCCTCCACCAAATAACCCGGCAGGTCGTTGACAAATCCCGAAATACTCGTGATGAGCTGCGGGAGAATCATGCCGATCAAGAGGCTGCAGGTCATCAGCGCCAGTACAACGGTGATGAGAATCCCCGTGACACGTGCAATCAGCGATAGATTTTTTTCTTTGATCTTCTGCGAAAAGCGTTTTTTCAGAAAGCTTAGCAGATGCTGTTCAAAGAAGGTCATAATGGGAACCAGCAAAAAGACAAAGATCAGTGCATAAATAAAAGGCGCCAGAATGTCCACCAGCCCGCCCAGAGCGGCGCCGATGACGTCCAGCCGGAAGAGCAGGAAGAAAAAGGCCATGCTGGCAACAATCACACAAAATGCGGTCAACCCGATCTTGAGATACTGGTTGTCCCAATTGATTTTCATAAAGAACCGTCCTTTCCAAAAGGCAGAGGGTGAGTGCTTGCTGTTTTCATTATAGCAAAGAGCGGTCTAAAAATCCACTAAAAAATCGTACGGCAGCTGGTGCCGTACGATTCTTAAGCATTATGGTTTGATCAGTAAGGGGAAATACCGTTCGTCCGGGGTGTGGAGCAGAAGGAGTTGGTCGCCTTCTTCGACAATACCGGTGTTTTTCCCGGCACTTGCCAGCGCTTGCAGCTCTTTCGGATCGGTAATGAGGGTGAAATCCATGTTCTGATTTCCGGTACTTTCGATGTCATCTTTTGCGTAGTTTCCTATGTACATCGAGGAATCGAGCTGATCTTCAAACGCCCATTCGTAGAGGATGGTGTCGCTTCGTTCCGCCAGCAGATTGGGATAGAAGCTTGCCATGGAAGAATAGGAGAAAAGCCCGGTATCCAAAAACGTTTGGTCTACGGTGAGGATCGCGCCTTCGGTGATCTTCGAGAAGTCCGGTTCCTTTATTGCATCCCACAGATCGTTTTCCTCAAGCCACGCAAGGGTATGTTTGTCTTCTGCAAAAATGGGGAAGACCAGCCGCTGGGTGTCGTTGTAACGAATGGAATTTTGAGAAGCGTTCAGTTCAATGTAACCGATGGCGATGGCGTCCGGCGACCACAGATGATCGAGCGACGTTCTGGCAAGAAGATCTTTCTGATATGCCTGCTGCAACGCGCTTAAATCCTTCGGCAGTTCGACCGAATTGGTGGCATAGGCGTCCAGCAGCTGGTTGGTATCGTAGGTATTCCAGTCCACGATAAAGGCGGGCGAAGATTGCCGGATGAATTCTTCCTGTTCATTGAGGGAGATCAGAGTCTTGTACACGTTTTCGGCACAGTATTGATAGGTGCGCTTTTGCGTCTGTCCGTTTTTGAGGAGGTAGGTAAAATCAACGAACCAGGAGGCTTGGGCACTGCCGTCCCATTCTTCTGTCCCGTGCAGGGCATCCTGACCCATCGTGTCGAAATTATCCAGCAGCTGCTGGTGCGCGGTGGTGACGAGTTCGAGTACCTGCGGTTTGGTCAGGGTGGATTGGTCAGAAGGGGCGTCGTTGAGATAAACGGCATTCATTCCCTGATAACTGATGGAAACCGATTGAATCTCATCGACGTCCGGTACTTTTTTGTAGACGCCAAAGCCCATGGTGCCGATAAAGGCGAAGAGCAAAAGCATCGCCGCAACCGGAACGCCCATGCAGTTCAGAAGATATTTGGGGGAGAAATTTCCGCGGCGGTAAACGACGAGCGTCAACACGACGCAGGTAATGAAGATTGCCGGAATTACCGCCAGGATGCTGGGCAAGCGCAGCGAAAATTGGCTGAAAGACTGACAGATGAGCAGCACCAAAACGGCGGCACTCAGCTGAGAAAACCACTGCATCACCAGATGAAGCGGGCGGGAAGCTCCCCGCATGCCGGCAAGTTCCATCGGACGCACCAAAAAGGCGCGTTTGGACAGGAAAAAGACGGCAATCAGCAGCACGATCCAAATCGCCATGATCCACGGAGCGTGTTTTAAAACGTCCAGGAATGCCGAGAGATGTCCCGGATAAGAGGCGGGATCTTGCAGCAGACGATCCACCATCGTGTTGGTAATTCCATAGCTGATGCCGTAAAACCCATTGACGCTGTTGCCCAGATAAAAGGGGAAGAGCAGCTGCAAGAGGACGCGAATTCCCATATCCGCGCCATAGATGGTTTCGTTCAGAATGCTTTCGCCCAACGTACAGATACCGGCGGGCGCGAGCAGCAGAATGAACGGATAAAACACCGCTTCGATTTGGGTGCCCACCAGCGTGCATACCCACACCGTCATCAAATAGCAGATGATCATCAGGAAGGGCTGATACACCATGTAAAAAATCCATTCCAATATCAGCGGCATGGAAAAGCCCATAAAGACGCCGTTGAGCAACACGCGTGCAGTCAGCGAAAACCAAACGGGGACCCACAAGATCAGCAGTGCCGCCCGCATTTTTCCGCTGAAAATGGACGCGCGGGTCACCGGCAGAGAGGCAAACACGTCTACCGCGCGCCGGTTAAAGAGGTAGGAAAATTGGTAAATGGCCAACAGATAGCCCGCGATGGGCAAAAGATAGGTTTCCAGCGCGGAAAGACTAAAATAATAGTGGTTGACCAGATAAGCAGAAAAATTGACGGTTGGATTGTGAAACACCTGCGCCGGCGAAACCGTCAGTTCGCTTTGCGCCAAAATGCCCTGACTGGAAAGCTGTGTCAAAACCAGCAGTACCTGCAAGATGGCGGCCGCGCACAGAAAGAGCAAAAACGGCAAATCACGGCGCAGTTCATGCTTTAAAATGGTGCGGCGCTGTTTTTTGGGCGTCAACGCCGGTTTTCGGAATTCATAAAATGATGTTTTTGACGTCATAACCGGCGCCCTCCATTTCTTCGATGAATACTTCTTCCAGTGTCAGCGGAATGTTTTCCAAAAACAGCGGATTCCATTTTCGCAGGATGGTTTCGGCTGTTTGGGCGTCGTCCCGCACCGTGATGGTCAATAGACTGCCCTTGCGCTGATATTTGAGGAGGCGAAGTGATTTTTCCAATTCTTCCCGCACCGGCGGATGGGAAAACGCCGCCTGGAATTTCGACAGCCCCATTTTGGCGGAATCCAAATCTTTTTCCAACAGCAGACCGCCCTGATGCAGCAGCCCGATGTGGTCGCACAAATCCTCCAGTTCGCGCAGATTGTGGGACGAGATGATGACGGTGATCTGGTGGCGGGCGATCAGTTCAATCAAAACCTGTCGCACACCGCCCCGGATCACGGGGTCCAGCCCGTCAAATGCTTCATCCAGCAGCAAAATCCGTGGACAGCAGGAGATCGCCAGCATCAGCCCCGCCTGACGCTGCATCCCTTTGGAGAAGGCGGCGATGCGCTTGTGGCGGTCGAGCCTGAAAATTTCGAAGAGTCGTTCAAATAAGGCAAAATCGAAATTGGTGTAATACGAGGCGTAAAACTCCGGCATGCTTTGGAGCGTGGCCTGCGACAAAAAATACAGCTCATCGGACAGGAAAAAGAGATTGTTTTTGATCTCGGGATTTTCGTAGAGGGAAACGCCGTCGATGCACACACTCCCTTCTTCCGGACGGTACACGCCGGCAATCAGACGCAGCAGCGTGGATTTGCCGCTGCCGTTGGAACCGATCAGTCCGTAAATGGTTTGATCCTCAATCGTGCTTGAAAAGTGATTGAGGGCAGTCAGAGATCCAAATCGCTTGGTAACGTTTTCAATCGTAATCATTTGGATGGGTTCTCCTTTGACGAGTCGTGGAATATACTTGTACAGATGGACTGTAACTCCGCTTCTGTGATGCCGTACCGGCGGTATTTTTGAATGGCGTCTTTCAGCTGCTTGGCGGCATAGGCCTTCAATGGCGCAAGATCCTGCTGCCGGCAGACGAAGGTTCCTTTGCCGACGACAGTGTAAACAATGCCCAGTTCTTCGAGCTGGTCAAGCGCTTTTTGCACGGTGCGGGGATTGATGCCCCACTGCTGCGCCAGCTGCTGTGCCGTGGGAAGCTGTTCTCCGTCTTTGAGGACGCCCCAGGCAATCCAGTCGCAAAAGCTTTGAAAAATTTGTTCGCTCATGGGAAGCTGATGATGAAAAGGAATGTCAAGCATGCATATCTTCCTTTCGTGTCAGTATAATTTTAGTATAACAGGGCAATGGCTGCGGTCAAGGGAAATCACGGCAATTTTAGAAAGAAATAAGAAACAAACGGATAAAAAAACGACCGGCAGCAGCCGGTCGAAAAGGTTAAGATTTTAAGATGCCGAGGATGCAAAGCTTCATCCAGCGTACCCGCCGTACGATCCACTGGGAGATCACCAGCGGCAGCAAGGCGCCCAGCACAAAGCAGATGGCAATGCAGGCGAGTGCGTTCCACTGTAAAATGTTCCAGAACAGCAGGCGCACCACCGTCTGCACGGGGTCGGAGAGGATGTAGATGTCCATGCTGTACGCCCCAAGATGAATCAGCGATTTGCTGACAGCGGACGTTTCGCCCAGTGCGCACGAAATGGCAAAACAGAGTGCCGATCCGCAGAGTGCCGTCAGCATGGTGACGATCGTCCACCCTTTCCACAACAGCACGACGTTTCCGCCGACAAAGCCGATTCCCATTAACAGCAAAAAGAGCGGATGCAAAAGAAGCCGGCGTACCGCGTCATAGGAAAGGCGAATGGCAATCCCCAGCACAAAGAAGAACAGGTAGCGCGGAACATTCCACGACCAGTCCCAATAATAGGACGCCAGCGACAGCACGCCGCTTGCCGCCAAAAGAAAGGGGAGCGTTTTCGGATTCAGCAAAAAGATGCAGATGGCGGAAATCCAAAACAGCGCGTATAAAAACCATAAGGTGGTGTTTGGATTTTCCCCCAGCAGAATGCGCCAGGCGGTGGAAAAATCGTAAGGCTTGACCGCATAGCGCGACAGCACAAATTTCAGCGGAAAATACAAAATGCCCACAAAAAAATAGGGGATCAGCAGCCGCACGGCGCGCGCACGAAGCTGCCGCAGCTTGTCGCTCATGGTTTGCAGATACAGCATTTTCACCGCCACAAACCCTGACAAGAGGAAAAACAACGGCATGTGAAAACTGTAAATGACGCTGATGATTCCGTTTAGCGTGGGGTCGTCGGTGCTCGTTTGTTTGAGCGCATGCCCCAGCACGACTAGTAGAATACCGATGCCGCGGCAAAGGTCAATTTCCGCATAATGCCGCCGCGGTACGGGAGAAATCGAATCGCTCATAAAAGTCTCCTTCTCGTATGATTTTTCTTTATTGTAGCATACCGCCTGTGAGAAAACAAGGCGCGCAAATTCAAAGCACTTAGATGAGAGATCTAATATCCTGTTTGTATAATTTTTAAAAAATATACAATATTCAATATTATACAATTTGGATTGTTATAAAATAAATATACAAATGGGATTATACTAAATGTACATATAATTGAAATATCTACGAATAGTAATACATATAACTTGCAATTTGTATAATGAAGAAATAATATACAAATAGTAGAATACAAATAGTATATTATTTAAAAAATATACAAATACAAATAATCTACATAAAGTATAATTTAATAAAATAATACAATCTGAATTACCAGCGATCTTTCCAGCCGTATCCTTCCGGTCCGTCGGTAAATGGTTCGGGGATGCTTGGTTGAGATGCCATACGCTCTTGAATGATTTGCTGGGCATCCGGGACAGTGTGCGCGTCGTAGGATTCAAATGTTTTGGATGTCATAAGGATGGCGCCCATACGCGCCATGTCTTCGAGGTTGACGCGCTGGATTTCTTCTGTTTGAGAGGAACAGCAGTCGGTGAGCACCACGACGTTGTAATCCA
>CALXIC010000198.1 GCA_944388265.1 uncultured Clostridia bacterium
GTGTGACCGCTCCATCACCGGGCAGTACTTGTCCGGCAAAAAGGCGATCCCGGTGCAGAAGGTGCGCCGTCCGGGCAACGGACAAAGCCTTTGGATTCACGGAGCGGCGGAAAACAATCTGAAAAATCTGGATGTCGAAATTCCGCTTGGGAAATTTGTGTGTGTCACCGGCGTGTCGGGATCGGGCAAGTCCTCGCTGGTGAACGAAGTGCTCAATAAGACATTGGCGCGGGAACTCAACCGCTCCCGTACCAAACCGGGGAAAGTGGAATCCATCACCGGGCTGGAGGCACTCGATAAAGTGGTGGATATCAGCCAGTCGCCCATCGGGCGCACCCCTCGTTCCAATCCGGCGACCTATACCGGAGTGTTTACCGACATTCGGGAAGTCTTTGCACAGACGCAGGATGCGAAGATGCGCGGCTATAACGCTGGACGCTTTTCCTTCAACGTCAAGGGCGGGCGCTGCGAATCGTGTGAAGGGGATGGCATTTTAAAGATTGAAATGCACTTTTTGCCCGATTTGTTTGTGCCGTGCGATGTCTGCAAGGGCAGCCGCTACAACCGCGAAACGCTGGAAGTGAAGTACCGCGGCAAAAGCATTGCGGACGTGCTTCAGATGACGGTGGAAGAAGCGTGCCTCTTCTTTGAAAATCATCCGAAGATTTATAACAAACTCAAAACGCTCAACGAGGTTGGGTTGGGGTATGTGCAGCTGGGACAGTCGGCAACGACGCTTTCCGGCGGTGAGGCGCAGCGCGTGAAGCTCGCGACGGAACTTTCCCGCCGCTCCACCGGCAAGACCATCTATATTCTGGACGAACCCACCACCGGTCTGCATACGGCGGATGTCCATCGTTTGATCGAGATGCTGCAGCGTCTGGTCGATTTGGGCAATCCCGCTGTGGTGATCGAGCATAATCTGGACGTCATCAAAGTTGCGGATTATCTCATCGATTTGGGGCCGGAAGGCGGAGACGGAGGCGGCACGATTGTCGCCACGGGCACACCCGAAGAGGTCGCAGAATGCGAAGCCTCCTACACCGGGCGCTACCTCAAACAGTATCTCAACCGTCATAGGGGGATGTGCTGTGATTGATTTCAAAAAAACTGCGGATCTTCATACGCATACCACGCGTTCGGACGGTGCATCTTCTCCGCAGGAACTGCTGCGTCAGGCGAAACGCCAGCAGCTTTCCTATGTTGCCATCACCGACCATGACTGTTATTCGTACACCGACGCCCTTGCGAAGGAAGCAGCGTCTTTGGGGATTCGCTTGATTCCGGGGGTGGAGCTTTCCACCTGGGATGCGAAGCGGCAGCGCAAAGTGCATCTTTTGTGCTACGCGCCGAAGAAAACCGATGCGCTGTTCCGGCACTGCGAAACCGTTTGCCGCGAGCGAATTGAGGTCGGGGAAGAGATGATTGCGCTTGTGCAGCGGGAATTTCCCATCACTCGCGAAGAGGTGTATGCCCATGCCGATGGCTGCGCGTCTCTGTACCGCCAGCATATCATGCGCACGCTGATGGATTACGGCTACGCGGAACGGCTCTACGGCGATCTTTACCGGTATTTGTTTTCCTCCAAGGATGGGATTGCCTTTCGTCAGGTGATCTATCCCAAATTGGAAACGGTGCTTTCTTTGATTCATGAAAGCGGGGGACTATGCGTGTTGGCGCACCCTTATGAGTACCGTACGCTGGAACTCATGGAAGAACTGACGGCGCAGGAAGCGCTCGATGGGATCGAGGTGTGGCACAGCCGGTGTACCCCTGAAGGGGAAGCGCATTTGGAAGCGTTTGCTTCGGCGCACGGCTTGTTGATGACGGCCGGTTCGGACTACCATGGAATGAACTGCGGGAAGCCCAGCCCGCTGGGCAACCGCCGCTTGAGCGGTTTGCATTTGGAGCGTTTTTTAGAAGCGTTGGAATACTGATTGCGATGAGCCGGAAAACGGATGATCCGTTTTCCGGTTCTTTGATGAAACGCTGAAAAATCAAAGATTTCCATGGAAAAAATCAAAAAACCGTCATTTTGTCAAAAGAAGGTAAAGAAGCTTTGGTTTGCGCCGCGTTTTTTTGCGAATCTTCGCGATATTTTTTCAAAACTATTGACATTTTGTGTCTTTCTCAGTAAGATGTGAATGGCTATTCTGTGTCTGTGTAAAAACTCATAGCGTATGTTCACTATAGCCGGGCATTTTTCCGGCAAAAACATCCTTTTGCGGGTGGTGTTCAAAAGCTGTGGGGGTCTGGAAGAAGCGGCGAGCAGACGCCAAGTGTGTGCTGAAATCCATTTCCTCAGTACCGTTCGACCCGACCGAAACCGCAAAGGGGGATGCAAGAATGAATACAGAAAAACTGCTGGAACTCAAAAACATCACCTTGTCTTACGATGGGGACAAAATCCTGGACAATGTCAGCTTATATATCCGGGATAAAGAATTTGTCACCCTACTCGGTCCGTCCGGATGCGGCAAAACAACGACGCTGCGCATCATCGGCGGATTTTCGTTTGCGGACGAAGGTGATGTTCTTTTTGAAGGAAAACGAATCAACGACCTGCCCGCTTATCAGCGGCCCATCAATACGGTGTTTCAGCGCTATGCGCTCTTCCCGCATTTGAATGTGTACGACAACGTCGCCTTTGGTCTCAAACTCAAAAAACTTGATAAAAAAGAGATCGACCAGCGGGTGCGCAAGATGCTCGAAATCGTCAACCTCAAGGGGTTTGAACGCCGCCGCATCACCAAACTTTCCGGCGGTCAGCAGCAGCGTGTAGCGATTGCGCGCGCACTGGTGAACCATCCGAAGATTTTGCTCTTGGATGAACCGCTTGGCGCACTGGATTTGAAACTGCGCAAGGAGATGCAGATCGAACTGAAAAACATCCAGCGCGAACTGGGAATTACCTTTATTTATGTCACCCACGATCAGGAAGAAGCGCTGACCATGTCGGATATCATCGTGGTCATGAAGGACGGCGAAATCCAGCAGATCGGCACGCCGCAGGATATCTACAACGAACCGAAGAATGCGTTTGTCGCCGACTTCATCGGGGAAAGTAATATTTTTGATGGTACGATGATCCATGACCGTCTGGTGTCGTTTGCCGGACAGGAATTTGATTGCGTGGACGAAGGCTTTGGTGAAAACCAGCCGGTGGACGTCGTGATCCGTCCGGAAGACTTGGTGCTGACGGCGCCGGGTCAGGGATTGGTGTCCGGCGAAGTGACTTCCGTCATCTTTAAAGGCGTGCATTACGAAATCATCGTGCGCGCCAATGGTCTGGACTGGATGATTCAGACGACCCGCTCGGCCAACGTCGGCGATCGGGTGGGCATTACGCTGACCCCGGACGATATTCATATCATGAACCGCATTTTCAAGCCCTTTGAAAGTACCCTCCAGGGCAAAGTGGTCGGGGAAAACCGCATTTCCTTTATGGGTGTGGAATTTGAACGCGAAGATCTGAACTTGCCGGAAGGAACCCCCGTCACCTTGACGATCGGGCCGGATGATATCTCCATCGTCTCCATAGACCACAGCGATTTGACGGTGTATCTCGAATCGATGGTATATAAGGGCGCTTACAATGAAATGATCGTCTGGGCAAAGGATGAGGACGGCGTGTACCAGTCGCTGTTGATCCACAGCATGAACGACGAACAGATCGCAACCGATATCGGCATCAAATTTGATTTTGACCGGATTCGGATTGCGGTGCAAGAGGAGGGGTAAGCGGTGCTGAAAAAACTGGCTTCCACTCCTTATGTCCTCTGGATGGCGATTTTTGTCGTCGTTCCGCTGGGCATGATGATCTATTTTGCCTTTACGACGGCGGATGGCTCCTTTACGCTCGATAACATGCTGCAGATCGGCAAATATACGTCCATCTTTCTGAAGTCCATCAATTTGGCGGTGATCGCGACCCTGATTTGTTTTTTGCTGGCGTTTCCTGCCGGCTATCTGCTCTCGCGGATGAAAACCCGCCGGCAGAATATGATGCTGCTTTTGATCATGCTTCCGATGTGGATGAACTTTTTGCTCCGCACCTACGCGTGGATGACGCTTTTGGAAAATGAAGGGCTCATCAATCATTTTCTGGAACTTTTGGGCATCGGGCCGCTTTCGATGATCAATACGCAGGGCGCCGTAGTGCTCGGGATGGTGTATAACTTTTTGCCGTTTATGATTTTGCCGCTCTATTCGGTCATGGCAAAAATTGACCCGTCGCTCTTTGAAGCGGCGGCCGACTTGGGATGTAATCCGATGCTTTCCATCTGGAAAGTGCTGATTCCGCTTTCCCGTCCGGGGATTATTTCGGGAATCACGATGGTGTTTGTCCCGAGCGTATCGACCTTTATCATTTCGCGTATGCTGGGCGGCGGGCAGAATATGCTCATCGGCGATTTGATCGAAAAACAGTTCATCGGCTCGTCCTACAATCCCTATACCGGTTCTGCGATGTCGTTGGTGTTGATGGTGTTGATGATCCTCGTCATGGCAGCCATCGGTTCCTTTGAAGATGATGAAATGGAGGGAATCGTGGTATGAAAAAATGGCTGGCAAGAGGGTATTTTGCCCTGATTCTGTTGTTTTTGTATGCGCCGATCCTGGTGCTGATCGTCTTTTCGTTCAACGAATCGAAAAGCCGTTCCAATTTCACCCACTTTACCACCAAATGGTATACGGAACTTTTTCACAATGAATTGATCATCACGTCGTGTTGGAATACCATTCAGGTGGCGATTTTGGCATCGGTGTTGGCGACCATTCTGGGTGTGTTTGCAGCGCTTGGCATCAACGCGATGCGCAAACGTAGCAAAGCGCTGTTGATGAATCTAACTTATATGCCGGTCATCAACCCGGAAATTGTCACCGGTATTTCGATGATGCTGCTTTTTGTCTATATCTGCGGGGTACTCAATACCTTTTTGGGAGAAGGGACCGTAGAACTTGGGCTTTGGTCGGTGCTCATTGCGCATATCACGTTTTGTGTGCCCTATGTGGTGTTAAACGTGCTTCCGAAGCTTCGTCAGATGGACGCGAACGTCTATGAAGCGGCGATGGATTTGGGATGTACACCGCTCCAGTCCTTCTGGAAGGTGGTCATTCCCGATATTATGCCGGGGATTGTTTCGGGCTTTTTGATGTCCTTCACCTATTCGCTGGACGATTTTGTCATCACCTATTTTACAAACGGCAGTTCGTTTCAGACGCTGCCCATTACGATCTATTCCATGACGCGTAAAAAGGTCAATCCGCAGATCAATGCGCTCTCTGCGATTTTGTTTGTGGTAGTCCTGCTGTTTTTGGTGCTCTCCAATGTGATCCAGAGCCGTGCCGAAAAACAGCGGGAAGAATCGTAAAGGAGGGCGGCAATGAAACGATGGTTATCCCTGCTGGCAGTGGTGTTCGTGATGATGGTTGGAATGCCTGCCAGCGCTTTTGCGGCTTCGGTAGCAGAACCGCAAACCCTTCGGGTCTATAACTGGGGGGAATATGTGTCCGACGGTTCGGATGGAACCTTGGACGTTTTGGCGGAATTTGAGGAACGCTATCCCAACATCAAGCTGGAATATACCACCTATGCCTCCAACGAAGAGATGTATGCGAAACTCAAGAGCGGTTCCGCAAGCTACGATGTCATCATTCCGTCGGATTATATGGTGTCCCGTATGATTGCGGAAGATATGCTGCTGAAGCTCGATTTTGACAACATCCCGAATTTTTTGGATGTGATGGAAGATTTCAAAAATCCGGAGTACGATCCGACCAATGAGTATTCCGTACCGTATTCGTGGGGAACGGTTTGTCTCATCGTCAATACCGATCTCGTCACGGAAGAGGTAGACAGCTGGAATGCGCTTTGGGATATCAACTATGACGGCAATATTTTGATATTCAACAACTCACGCGATGCGTTTGGGATTGCGCTCAAGCGCCTGGGCTTCTCGCAGAATTCGACCGATCCGGAAGAATTGGAACTTGCGAAACAGTCGCTCATTGAACAAAAAGGTTTCTTGCAGTCCTATGTCATGGATGAAATCTTTGACAAGATGGAAAGCGGGGAAGCGGCTATTGCGCCGTATTATACCGGAGACGGTCTGATTATGCAGGAAGAAAATCCTGCGCTGGAGGTCATTCTCCCCAAAGAGGGAACCAACCTGTTTGTCGATGCGATGGTCGTGCCGAAAGGGGCCAAAAATAAAGAAGGGGCAGAAACGTTCATCAATTTTATGTGTGAAACGGAGATTGCCTACGCAAACGTCATCGATTATCTGGGCTATTCCACGCCGATCCAGTCGGTCTATGACCAACTGGATGAAGAAATTTTAAACGACGGTGTTTCCTATCCGAGTGAGGAGTATTTGGCCACCTGTGACACCTTCATCAATCTCTCCGATGAGGACAACAAGAATCTCGAAGAGATGTGGGTGGATGTCATGGCGGCAGAAACCGGAACAGAAGGCGGAAACCCGATTTTCTTGATTTTGATTTTTGCAGTGCTCTTTGGTCTTTCCATTTACCGTGCGGTGAAGAAACACCGCAACCGCGAACTTTAAACCAATCAAAAAACAGCCGGGCGATTACCCGGCTGTTTTTTTCATAAAGTGCAGATTCCAATCATATAGTATACCATTCGTACCCACAGGATGGAGGAAAATAGATGATGGAATCATTGGAAAAACAATCTTTGACTTGGATGGAAACGATCCTTTCCACTTCAGCAGAACAATCGGTCGAACTGGATTATTTGCTGCCCGATTATGAACCGCCGGTTTTTCAGGTGCTGCGGGCGGTGATGCACCCAGTCATTCAATCCACCCGCATCAGCGGAAGCAAATTGGTGCTGGATGGAACCGCACAGCTTTCGGTGCTTTACATCAACGAAGAACACGGAACCCTTTCTTTGTTGGAACAAAACGAGAATTTTTCCAAAACCGTCGATTTGAAAATGCCGGCGGATGGGGCGCAGGTATTGGTCACGGCACAGCCCGGTTATCTCAACTGCCGGGCGGTGAATCGCCGCCGCATCGATTTGCGCGGCTCCATCAATTTGCGGATTCAGCTTTTGCAGGAGCGCAGCATGGATTGTGTGAGCGGAGGCGAAGGATTGGAACTCCACCGGCGGGAACAGGAACTTTGTACCCGCACGCTTTTCACTTCCCGTGAGTGGAGTCTGCGGGAAGACCTGGAAATCGGCGCCGGGCAGGAGGCCATCACACAGCTGTTGCATTATCGGGCGGTTCCCATTTTAGAGGAATGCCGCACGCTGTCCGGTCAGCTGGTTTTGAAAGGGACGGTCAAACTCGAACTCCTTGCAGCGACTGAGGCTCATCCCGAACATCCCCAGCGCATGGAATTTCAGTTGCCGTTTGGACAGATCGTGGATTTCCCCGGACTTTTGGAATCGGATGCAGTGATCTGTCCGCTGGAAGCGCTGCAATTTGATGTCGATTTGCAGACGGAGGAAAACGGCGCCAGCAGCCGTTTCTCGGTGGAAATCCTGCTGCGTGCGTCGGCACAGGCCGCTGCCAACGAAATGCGCTCGCTGGTCGACGACTGTTACGTGCTTCGTCATGCGGCCAAGATTCAAAACGAAACCTGCACATCCCGCCGACTGCTTCAAACCATTTCTCAGACGCAGATCGCCGAAGGGCGGCTGAATTTGTCTTCGGTGACGCTTCATGAGGTGTTTGATTTGCTTTGCGGTGATCCGCAGTTTGTCTGGCAGCAGGAAAACGGTGCGCTGAAATTCAGCGGAAGCATCCCGGTCAGCATTCTGGGACTGGATGCGGAAAATATGCCGCAGATGGCGGAACAGTCACTGTCGTTTGAATGGACCGTGTCCGCCGATTGCGGGAATACTTCGCTGGAATGGGAACCGAAGCTGTTGTTAAAACATGCCGACTACCGTCTGGTTTCCGATCAGGAAGTGGAGGTCCGGCTGGAATTCCTGCTGGAAGGCATGCTGTTTTCTTTGACGCCGCTTCCGGTGATCCGTGACGTTTCGGTGGTGGAGGAAGAGAAGACAACACCTCGTCCCGCACTGGTGCTTTACTATGCGCAGTCCGGAGAAAGTTTGTGGTCCATTGCGAAACATTACCGTGCCCCTCTGTCAGCGATGATGGAAGAAAACCAGTTGGAGGGCGAAACGTTAAAAGAAGCCCAAATGCTGTTGATTCCGCAGAGCACGTAAATTGTCCTTGATGCAAAAAGGCGTCTGAAGAAGGCTTTCTTCAGACGCCTTTTTAAGGTTACGAAACGATGACATTCATGACAAAATCCAGAAAAATCTGTAAAGCAAAAATGCTTGTCATCCGAAATCTTCGGATGACAAGCATTTTTAATGCGGATGATTTGTAAAAAATTACTGGAGCGAATCAGCCAGTTCACGAATTTTCGCAAGTTCTTCCGGAATGTCGATGTGCTGCGGGCATTTGGAGGAACATGCACCACAGGTGAGGCAAGCGGAGCTGTCACAGCCTTCGGTTTCTTTGAGATCGTTCAAGAAGCCTTTGACATTTCCGGAAATTTTATAGTTGTTGTAGATGCGGAAAATATCCGGAATGACAATGCTCACCGGGCAGTCGATGCAGTAGCGGCAAGCCGTGCAGGGGATGAGATTGTTTTTGCGGTACAGCGCCAGCGCTTCCTGCAACACGTTCTGTTCTTCTTCCGAGAGCGGTTTGAAATCGTTCATGGTTTTGAGGTTGTCGGCCACCTGTACATCGTCGGACATGCCGGACAATACCGTCATGACATTTTCCAAGCCTGCCGCAAAGCGGATCGCCCACGAAGCGGTGGAAGCATCCGGATTCTTTGCTTTCAGCAAGGCCGAAACGTCTTCCGGCAGTTTTGCCAGCGCACCGCCGCGCACCGGTTCCATCACGACGCAGGGCAGATGATGTTTGCAGAGCACTTCATACTGTTCTTTGGCGCGCTGATATTCCCAGTCGAGGTAGTTGAGCTGGATCTGTGCAAAATCAAACGACCAGGAGCTGCAAATTTCTTCCAGCACTTCCGGCGAATCGTGGAAGGAGAAGCCCAACTGACGGATTTTGCCTTCCGCTTTCATCTGGCTCAAGTATTCGTAAACTTCCAGTTCTTTCACGATCGGAATGCGGTCGGCGCTCATCGCATGGATCAGGTAATAGTCAAAGTATTCCACCTGACAGCGTTTGAGCTGGTCTTCAAAAATTTTGGCGATGTCTTCTTTGGTTTCTGCCATCCAGACCGGCATTTTGTTGGTGATATAAAACGACTCTCTGGGATATTTTTTCATCACTTCACCCAAAAAGTCCTGCGATTCTCCGTTGTGATACATATAAGCGGTATCAAAATAATTGATGCCGGCTTTGTAAGCCTGATCCAACATTTCTTCCGCACGCGGACGATCAATTTTTCCATCTTCCGTGGTGGGGAAACGCATCGCGCCAAAACCCAACAGCGAAATTTTCTGATTAGAAACAGGATTTGTTCTGTAATACATGTCTTTCCTCCTTGCCAATGGTTGGCATTCGATCGTTGTTCTACGAATTATATAACATTATACTGATTTTTCAAACATTTGGCAAGGCATGAGGACAACGAATTTTATCAGAAAACTTCGGCTATTTTACCGATGGCATCTTCGTCGATTAAGAGCTTTCCGTGTTCGCGCAGCAACGCGTCGGCAAGCCATCCGCTGCGGCAGACGGTGCCGTATTCGTTTAACAAAAGCCGGATAGCGCCCAGCTGCCGGCTCATACAGAGGAGTTTGAGGACATATCGTCCATTTTGCTGGTAGAGGATCGATTCTTCCAGTGTTTCAAATTGCCGCCGCAGCCGTACGCAGGCTGCTCCAAGGGCATAGAAGCTATGGAATTGATAGGTCAGCGTACAGGGGAAATTCGATAAACGTTCCACTGCTCCGTTTTCTTCCGGAGACAGGTGAACGTAAAGAAAACAACCGCCGTCTTCTTCGGGAAAGCTTTCGATCATCAGCTTGCTGCTGTCGAAGGGCAGTTTTGTTTTTCGCTGGGCATAGCGCAGGATGGAAAGCAGCGTTTGGCGGGTCGCGGTGTCGGAGGCGTCCATCTGAGTAGCGTCCAAATCAAAATACTGCATTTCTTCCGCGGTTAGGGCGATTTTCACGGTGGAGACGCCCATCTGTTCAATGTGCAGAAAACTCCCTCCTTTCCGGGGATAGTTCAGTTTATGCGCGCATCGGCCGGAAAGACCGGCGTCACACGGTGCCGCACCGGGCAAAAAACTGAAAAATCATAAATATTCATTGTAATTGAAGCGTTCCATATGCTATAATAAGAAAAACAGCGTGCAAATGCTTGCGCTGTGATTTTTTAGATAGAATGGATTGGGTAGTGATTATGGCAAAAAGCATGGGAAGACGGGCAGCCGGCTGTATTATGACGCTGGTTGGTTTTGTCGCGCTGATTGTGGCGTTTGTGGTATTGATCTTTTTTCTGTTCAGCGGATTGAGTTATTTTTTGGACGGAGAACGGATTGAACTTCCTGAATGGTCGAAGATGTGGACGTTTGTTTCCGAAAACATCGACGGCTTTTTCCGCGGGGTGGACGATACCATCTCGGAAATTCCCGAATTGATGGGGGAAACCAGCGAAACCGAGACCACGTCGGAAGAACCTGCGGTATCTTCGGAAGAATCTGAGGTGTCTTCGGAAGAAGGCGCGCTAACCGTAGTGGTAGCGGAAGATGGATCGATGACGCTGATGATGCCGTCAGCGTTTTGATAAATATCTTGAATTGGAGGATTAGACATGACGGAAATGGAATTGTATCGCCGGTGGGCGGATTATGATCTGGAAGATCCTGATTTGAAAGCAGAACTGCAGGAAATCGCAGGAGATGAAGAAGCGATCAAAGACCGGTTTTACCGGGATTTGGCATTTGGTACTGCCGGTTTGCGCGGCGTCATTGGCGCTGGTACCAACCGGATGAATATTTATGTGGTGCGTAAGGCAACGCAGGGCTTTGCGGATTATATCAATGCTCATCATGAAAAGGCGTCGGTCGCGATCAGCTATGACAGCCGGATTAAATCCGATCTGTTTGCGCGTGAAACGGCGTGCGTGTTGGCGGCAAATGGCATTACGGCGAAGATTTATCCGCAGCTGATGCCGGTTCCGTGCCTTTCTTACGCGGTTCGTGCGATGAAATGTCAGGCTGGGATTATGATTACAGCCAGCCACAATCCTTCCAAATATAATGGTTATAAAGCGTACGGCGACGACGGCTGCCAGATCGGTCCGGAAGTGGCGGACGAAGTGCTGGCGAACATTGCAAAGATTGATATTTTTGAAGGCGCACGCACGATGGATTATGAAGAAGCCCGCAAACAGGGATTGATCCAGGATATTCCGGCAGAAGTGGCAGAAGGATTTTTGGATGCCGTACAGTCGCAGCAGATCCATCCGGAAGTGGTACAATCGGCTCATCTGAAACTGGTGTATTCGCCGCTCAACGGTTCCGGCAATATTCCGGTGCGCACCATTCTCAAACGCATCGGCATTGAAGATGTGACGGTTGTTCCGGAACAGGAATATCCGGACGGCAATTTCCCGACCTGCCCGTTCCCGAACCCGGAAATCCGCGAAGCGAGGGAATACGGCGTGAAGCTTTGCCAGAAAATCGGCGCCGACTTGATGCTGGCGACCGACCCGGACTGTGACCGTGTGGGCATTGCAGTACCCGATCAAAACGGGGAATATGTGCTCATCACCGGGAATGAAGTCGGTGCGATGCTGATGGAATATATCTGCTCGCAGCGTACGGCGATGGGAACGATGCCGAAAGATCCGGTGGCGGTGACGACCATCGTGTCGACGGCGATCGTCGATAAGATTGCGGCGGCTTACGGCGTGGAAATGCGCCGGGTGCTCACGGGCTTTAAGTTCATCGGGGAACAGATCTATGAACTCGAACAGCTCGGCCATCCGGAACGCTATATCATGGGCTTTGAAGAAAGCTACGGCTATCTGGTGGGCACTCATGCCCGCGATAAAGACGCCGTGGTGGCCTCGATGATGATCTGCGAAATGGCGGCTTATCTGAAATCCATCGGCATGAGCGTGCTGGAATTTTTGGAAAGCATCTATCAGAAGTACGGCTACTATTATCATACGCAGAAATCGTTCTTCTGCGAAGGCGCTGCCGGGATGGAACGCATGGCGGAAATCATGCAGAATTTGCAGAACAATCCGCCGAAGTCGATCGGTGGTTATACCGTGCTCGCGGTGGATAACTATATCACCAGCGAATCGACCGATGTCGCAACCGGTGCCGTCACGAAATTGACGCTGCCGAAATCGTCGGTTCTCTACTATCACTGCACCGATGATGTGACGGTGTGCATCCGTCCGTCCGGTACGGAACCAAAGATCAAAGCGTATTATACGACCGTTGCGCCGACCCGAGCCGAAGCACAGGCGATGGAAGCGGGTATCAGCGCAGACTTTGCAAAAATTTTAGGCTTTTAATGGGGTTTAACGGTAGTTCCAGGCGCCGGATTTCCGGCGCCTGTTTTCTTTAGGAGGAAGCATCATGGAACATTGGATCGTTCGCCGGGCAAAACCGGAAGAACAGCCGCTGCTGCCTGCACTGGCGGATCGTTGTTTTGGATATGCGGACGGCTGGTTTTCTTCCACTCTGGCTAAAATGTACACGTCAAAGCGCCCGTTTTACCGCGATCACTTGGTGGTTGAA
>CALXIC010000199.1 GCA_944388265.1 uncultured Clostridia bacterium
CATGGAAAAGATGGGGCTGCGCAAAGGCGAACTGCAGCACATGCAGCCGCAGGGCAACCGGATGCGCATGGAATTCTTGGTGCCGTCGCGCGGATTGTTCGGTTATAAAAACGAATTTTTGACCGACACCAAGGGTGAAGGCATTATGAGCTCGGTGTTTGAATGCTATCAGCCGTTTAAGGGAACGATTCAAAAACGCACCACCGGCTCGCTGATCTCCTATGAAACCGGCGAATCGGTTACCTACGGCCTGTACAATGCACAGGAACGCGGCACACTGTTCATCGGCGCTGGGGTTCCGGTATACGAAGGGATGGTCATCGGCCAGTCTCCGAAACCGGAAGATATGGTCGTCAACATCTGCAAACGCAAGCAGCTGACCAATACCCGTGCATCCGGGTCGGACGATGCGCTTCGTTTGATTCCGCCGAAGGTGATGAGCTTGGAACAGTGTCTGGAATTCATTTCGGACGACGAACTGCTGGAAGTCACCCCGCATAACCTTCGTATCCGCAAACAGATTCTCGACAACACGATGCGTGCGAAAGCAAACGCCAAGAAAAAAGGTTGATGAATCAATACCCGCCGGGTTATCAGAACCCGGCGGGTATTTTTACGAAAACGGACCGGTGTTTTGTTATGGAGCGGTTTTTGTGTGATGAGGTTTGGCAAGCAAAGCAACCGAACCGTCGAAAATCCATCCGGACCGTCTCCATTTTGTCGAATCAGGGCTTGAAGTTTTCGTGCAAATATGCTAAAATATATAGCAATCGTCCAATCGTTTTTCCGTTTTCTGCAAAGCCAGAAAGGTGGACGAGCAAACGGAAAATCTGTTTGCAGGAAAGACGGCTACGATGACAGTCTTCCCAACAGAAGCGGTCCGGAATGTTTCAGCGCGTGATTTCGGATATTTGGAGAATTGTTCTCCGCTAGCGCCGGTTTTCTGATAGATTGGCTTTCATGCTCGTCAGGACGACCGGCTATTTGAGTCAAAGGAGGATTACCATGTCCGAAGAAAACAAGCAGCCATCGGCAGAACCGGAAAACACACCGGTACAGGAAACCCCAAAAGAACAGCAGGCGCGCCGTCCGCTGACCCAAAAGGAACGGGAGATTCGCCAGCGCCAGCGTGATTTGGAGTTTTTGAAGCGCAAACAGATGATTCGCGAGGCTGCGGATCAGGAGGGCCGCGAACGGGTATACAATTCCATCCATTATCATCATGTGGAACAGAAACCGGATACGTTCGCCAAAAAATGGGAAAACTACTGGTATCATTACAAGTTTACGACGATTGTGGTCATCATTATGATCGGTCTGGTGGGCTGGTTTATTCACGATCTGGTGACCAACACCAAGTATGATTTGGATATCGGCCTATTGTCCTATGAAACGTATTGGAACGACTATACCGAGCTGGCCGAAAACTGGACCCCGTATCTCGACGACAATACCGGTGATGACGAAGTCAACATTTCGGTGATGGATGTCGAATACAACATGGAAGAGGGTCAAAAAGATCAAAGCAGCATCAGCTATGAAGAAGTCATGGCGGATACCACCCATATGTCGGTCATCTTTTATAAAGGCTCCACTTATTTTGTTTTGATTATGGATCAAAACTATTATGACTATTTCACCGGCTTGAAGGTGAAATTTGTGGATCTGAGCACGTTGGTGGACAACGATGCGGTGGAAGGAGACAAGTATTACCTGTCCGACGATCCGGATTTTGCCGATTTCGGCGGCAAGGACGATTGTTTCCTGGTGCTTCGCGATACCTCCACCATCAACGGATGGGAAGACGCCGATGAGGATCTTCAGGAGCAATATGAAATTTCCAAACAATTCCTGATCGATTTGATCAATAAAAATGTGCATGAAACTGCAAATGCAGCAGAGTAATAGAGAAGAGGTTTTGACTGTGAGAAGTGATTTGATGAAAGTGGGTCCTACCCGGACCCCGCACCGTTCGCTTTTGAAAGCGCTTGGTGTGACCGACAGTGAAATGAAAAAGCCCTTTGTGGCCGTGGTTTGTGCCGGCAGTGATTTTGTTCCGGGGCATATGCATCTGGACAAACTCGCAGAAGCGGTCAAGGCGGGCATCCGCAATGCAGGCGGCGTTCCGTTTGAATTCCATACTATCGGGGTCTGCGACGGGATTGCGATGAATCATGTGGGCATGAAGTACTCGCTCTGTTCGCGCGAACTCATCTGCGACAGCATTGAAGTCATGCTGACGGCGCATCCGGTGGATGCCGTCGTGTTCATCCCGAACTGCGATAAAATTGTACCGGGTATGCTGATGGCTGCTATTAAGATGAATCTGCCCTCGATCTTTGTCAGCGGCGGACCGATGGCGCCGGGCTTTGTGCTGGGCAAAAAGATCGGTCTTTCGGAAGTATTTGAAGCGGTGGGCGCGCACGCCAACGGCAAATTGTCCGATGAAGATCTGAAAGAATATGAAGACTACGCCTGCCCGACGTGCGGTTCCTGCTCGGGGATGTATACCGCAAACTCGATGAACTGCCTGACCGAAGCGATCGGCATGTCGCTGCCGAAGAATGCGACCTGTGCGGCAACTTCTTCGGAACGTATCCGCATCGCGAAAGAAACGGGCGAAAAGGTGATGGAACTGCTCGAAAAAGACATCCGTCCGCGCGACATCATGACCGAAAAAGCCTTCAAGAATGCCTTGGCACTTGATATGGCGGTTGGATGCTCGTCCAATACGGTGCTGCATCTGCTGGCGCTTGCCAATACGGCGAAAGCGGGCATCCGCATTGAAGACGTGGATACCGTGGGCAAACGCACCCCGCAGATCTGCAAGCTGAATCCTGCCAGCGAAATCTTCATCGAAGACCTCAACCGTTTCGGCGGCATTCAGGCGGTTCTCAAAGAACTCAACCGCAAAGGCTTGATCGATCCCACGCTGCCGACGGTCACCGGTACGGTGGAAGATCGCTTCAAACATGCGCAGAATCCGGACGGCACGATCATCCATACGCTGGAAAACCCGATCCGTCAGGACGGCGGCATTGCCATTTTGTTTGGCAATCTCTGCACCGAAGGCGCCGTGGTCAAACAGGGTGCCGTTGCGCCGGAAATGATGGTGCATGAAGGCCCCGCGCGCGTCTTCAACAGCGAAGAAGAAGCGAATGACGCGATTTTGGGCGGCAAAATTCATCCGGGCGATGTCATCGTGATTCGTTTTGAAGGGCCGAAAGGCGGTCCGGGCATGCGCGAAATGCTCGCACCCACCGCTTCGCTGGCTGGTATGGGTCTGGATAAATCGGTGGCGCTCATCACCGACGGACGTTTTTCGGGTGCGACCCGCGGCGCGGCGATCGGCCATATTTCGCCGGAAGCAGCTGCCGGCGGCACGATCGGCTTGGTGCAGGAAGGCGATTTGATCGAAGTCAACATTCCGGCACGTCAGTTGAACGTCAAAGTTTCCGATGAAGAGCTGGAAAAACGCCGTGCATCCTTCCAGATGCCGGAACAGCACCTCACCGGTTACCTCAAGCGTTATGCAAAACAGGTGACCTCCGGTTCCACCGGCGCCGTGTTTGCAGAAGACTGATTGCTGTATGAAATAGAATCGAAAACAGGCAGACCGATGGTCTGCCTGTTTTTTGATAAGCGCAGCCGTTTCTCATGAAATTTTCATAAACCTCTGCTATAATGCAGTATGGGGGTGTATGTATGCGGATTTTACTTGCAGAAGACGAACGGGATCTCAACCGCATTGTGGCGCAGAAACTCAAATCGGACGGATACAGCGTGGACTGCTGTTATGATGGCGAAGAAGCCATCGACATCTTGTCCTATACCGAATACGATGCGGTGATTTTGGATATCATGATGCCGAAAGCGGACGGCTTTGCGGTGCTTCGCAGTTTGCGCGACGCCAACCGCACGACGCCGGTGCTCTTCTTGACGGCCAGGGATTCGATCGAAGACCGGGTCAAGGGACTGGACAGCGGCGCCAACGATTATTTGGTGAAGCCTTTTTCACTGGAGGAACTGAGCGCCAGAGTGCGCGTCATGACGCGGACGGCGGTCGGCCGCGTGAGCAATGTGCTCAGCGCTGACGATTTGACGCTCGACAGCGCGGCGCATCGGGTGCAGCGCGGCGGACGGACGATTGAACTTTCGGCCAAGGAATTTGCGCTGCTGGAATATCTGCTGCACAACAAGGGCACCGTGCTGGCGCGCGAAAAAATTGAAAACCACATCTGGAATGTTGATTACGAAGGCGGCACCAACGTCGTGGACGTGTATATCCGCTATCTGCGCAAAAAAATTGACGATGGACAGGAACATAAGCTCATTCATACCGTGCGCGGCAAGGGGTATGTGTTGCGGGAGGAAGAGTCGTGAAGCATCTTTCCATTCGCTGGAAAATTACGCTGTGGTTTTCCATAGAACTCATTGTGGTGGTTTCTATGACCTATGGGATAGTGCTGTCGGTAAGCGAGCAGGTAATTCAGAAGACGATTCGGGATAA
>CALXIC010000200.1 GCA_944388265.1 uncultured Clostridia bacterium
CAAAGTGGGCTTGATTGTGGCGTGCATGGTGCTATCGATGGAATGCGGCGGTGGCGGTTCGGGAGCGGACAACTACTTGCTCGGGTCGGGCAAAGGATCGTCCGACGCCTCGACGACGGTGCTTTACCAGTCGGTGGAAAATCAGACCGATCCGGCCACCACAACGGTTGCGGATGTTGCCGCGGCGGTGCAGGATACGGTGGTCGCGATTACGACCGAAACGGTCGCAACGGACAGCTATTTTGGCCAGTATGTCACGAGCGGTGCGGGCAGCGGCGTCATCATTTCGGAAGACGGCTATATCGTCACCAATAACCATGTGGTTGACGGCGCAACCGATATCAAGGTGACCTTGAGCAACGGCGATGAATATCAGGCAACCCTGATCGGCACCGATCCGACCAACGACATCGGGGTCATTAAGATCGACGCGAAGGACCTGAACGCCGCAACGATGGGCAATTCTGATGAACTGATCGTCGGTGAAGACGTCATTGCCATCGGCAACCCCTTGGGAACCCTGAGCGGCACCGTCACCAACGGCATCATCAGCGCGCTGGACCGTCAGATCTCCATCGACGGGGAAACCTATCACCTGCTGCAGACCAACGCGGCGATCAACCCCGGCAACTCCGGCGGCGGTTTGTTCAACGCCAAAGGGGAACTGATCGGCATCGTCAACGCCAAGAGCTCGTCCGCTTCTTCGGAAACGTCGATTGAAGGTTTGGGCTTTGCCATTCCGATCGATACCGTCAAACCGCTGGTGAGCGATCTGATTGAATACGGCTATGTGACCGGACGGGTACAGCTGGGCGTCAGCCTGGTGGCCATCACCGATGAACGCACGGCGGCACAGTACCGCGTATCGGAACTGGGCGTCTATATTGCACAGGTCACCGATGGATCGGATGCCGCAAACGCCGGTTTGCAGGCGGGCGATTTGATCCAGTCCGTCAACGGCACCGAAATCGAATCGGTGGATGACGTCGCCAACATCGTGGACGATTCGTCCGTGGGAGATACGCTGGAAATCGTGATTCTGCGTGACGGCAAACAGCAGACCGTTTCGGTTACACTGACCGAATACCACACCGGATCGACCCTCCTCAATAGTTGAGTTCTCCTTCCATTCATAATACACCCAAGGAAAAAACCGGATGGGCCGCCGCCCATCCGGTTTTTCCGTTTTATGCCGTGTTTTTACTCTTCCATGTCGATGATGACCTTCATCGCGCGGTCTTTTTGTTCGTCGATGAGCTTGTAGGCATCAAGGTAGCGGGTAAAGGGCACGTGGTCGGTGATGAGGGCGTCAAATTCAATCTTGCCGTCGCCCACCAGTTCGATCGCTTTGACGTAGTCTTCCACCCGGTACATGGCCGAACCTTTGAGGGTGAGTTCATGGTCCTGCACAAAGCCCATGTTGATGGTGCCCAGATCGCCGAAGACGCCCACCACCATAATCGTGGAGCCTTTGCGCGCGTAACGGATGGCCTGATCCATCGTCTGGTTGATGCCGACGCATTCGAAGATGTAGTCTGCGCGGTCGGAACCGAAGGTGTCTTCGATGGCTTCGAGCAGGTCGCGCTCGTTGGGGTTGACGGTTTCAATGCCGCAGGTATGGGCGGTTTCCAGCCGGTAGGCGGAAAGTTCCGACAAGAGCACCCGTTTGGCGCCCATCGCGCGGGCGGTCTGAGCGACGAGGTTGCCGATGGGGCCGCCGCCCAAAACCAGCACCTGTTTGCCCTCCATGTCGCCGGCGCGGCGCACCGCGTGGACGGCAACCGCCAGCGGTTCGATCATGGCGCCGTGGTCGTAGCTCATGTGATCGGGGAGCTTGAGCGCCTTGGCGGCTTCGGTCACAAAATATTCGCTCGCCATGCCGGTGGTCTGGAAGCCCATGACCTTCAGCACTTCGCAGTCGTTGTACATGCCGTGGGTGCAGGGATAGCACTTGCCGCACACCACCTGCGGTTGGATGGTCACTTTGTCGCCGGGGACAAAATCCTGTACGTTGCTGCCCACTTCCACCACTTCGGCGGATACTTCGTGGCCCTGCACCACCGGATAAGAGGTGTAGGGATGTTTGCCGTGATAAACATGGATGTCGGAACCGCAGACGCCGATTTTTTTCATTTTGACTTTGATTTGATCCGGCCCGACTTCCGGGACGGGAACTTCGCGGTATTCGATCACGCCGGGCGTGGTCATGACTGCTTGCATCATGGTAGGACTTCCTTTCTGCGCCGGTCTGGCATTTTTGATTTCATTATAGAAGAATCCCGGATGCTTTTCAAGATGGTTTTGAGAAAGAATCGGGCGTTTTGGTGCCAAATTCGCGGGCAGTATTTTAGCAGATTTATCCAGACTGTTCCCTTGCGGGAACGGTTTTTTGTGTGGTATAATAAATTAAATCATGGTGTCGGCGCAGGGCAGCTGCGTGCGCCAACAACCCCAAACACATAGATGGAAAGGAGAGGATCCCATGTGGAAGAAAGCCGATCAGGAGGCGTACCGGGCGCGGTTTGCCCGCCATGCGGATGAGCTCAAATGGCTCTACTGCGAACTTTACGGGCAGCGCATGGACGAATTGGAGGCTTTTTATGCGATGATGGAAGAGGCGGCGAAAGCCCGCAAAAAGGAACTGCGCCTCATGGATGCAAAACGCATGGCTTCCCCCGGCTGGTATACGAAAAATGAACAGTTGGGCATGATGCTCTACGTCGGCAATTTTGCCAAAACGCTCGACGGGGTGCGCCAGAAGCTCGATTATGTGGAAGAATGCGGCGTCAACTACCTGCATCTGATGCCGCTTTTGGAAAGCCCCGAAGGGCGAAGCGACGGGGGCTATGCGGTGTCCGATTTCCGCTCGGTGCAGCCAGAGCTTGGCACGATGGCGGATTTAGAGGCGTTGGCGGACGACTGCCGTGCCCGCGGCATCAGCCTTTGCCTGGATTTTGTGATGAACCACACCTCGGAAGAACACGCATGGGCCAAGCGCGCCCGCGCCGGGGAAGCGGAATATCAAAACCGCTACTTTTTCTACGACAACTGGGAGGTGCCCCATCAGTTTGAGCAGACGGTGCCGCAGGTGTTCCCCACGTCCGCACCGGGGAACTTTACCTGGCTGGACGACTGCCAAAAGATCGTGATGACCACCTTCTGGCCCTACCAGTGGGATCTCAACTATCAAAATCCCGTGGTGCTGCGGGAAATGTGCGCCAATATGCTCTATCTCGCAAACCGCGGCATCGACGTGATCCGCATCGACGCGGTGCCCTATATCTGGAAACAGCTGGTCACCTCCTGCCGCAATCTCCCGCAGGTGCACACCATTGTGCGGATGCTGCGCATGGTGTGTGAAATCGTCTGTCCCGGGGTACTGCTGTTGGGCGAAGTGGTGATGGAACCGGAAAAGGTGACCCCTTATTTTGGCACGCCGGAAAAGCCGGAATGCCATATGCTCTACAACGTCACCACGATGTGCACCACCTGGCATACGCTGGCGACCCACGACGTGCGGCTGCTGCAAAAGCAGATGAATCTTTTGGCGGCCCTCCCCAAAAACCAGCTGTTTTTGAATTATCTGCGCTGTCACGACGATATCGGCTGGGGATTGGATTATGAGGAACTGGCGCGCGACGGCATCGATCAAACGGCGCACAAGCGGTATTTAAACGCCTATTTCTGCGGGGAATGGAAGGATTCCCTTGCCCGCGGCGAACGCTACAACGACGATCCCTATTCCGGCGACGCCCGCCTGTGCGGAACGACCGCTTCGCTTTGCGGGGTGGAGGGCGCGATGGAGTGGCAGGATGAGGAGGCGCTGCGCCAGGCGCTCGACTGCGACGTGATGCTTCACGCCTACCTGTTTACCCAAAGCGGGATCCCGGTGCTCTACAGCGGGGATGAAATCGCCGCTTTGAACGACAACACCTACCGCACCGATTTGGCCAAACAATCGGACAGCCGCTATCTGCACCGCGGCGATTTTGACTGGACGGCGGCGCAAAAGCGCTTTGTCTCCCACACCCGCGAACAGCGCGTCTTTACTGCATTGCGCCGGCTCGAAAAACTGCGGGCGGTGCATCCCGTGTTTGATGCAAAGGCGTCGCTTTGGACGATTTCGACCCGCGACACCGCCGTGTTGGGCGTGATGCGCGCCTACCGGGGCGAACGCTTGCTGGCACTCTTTAATTTCAGCAATCAGAGCAAACGGCTTTCCATCGCCGAAGCGGGCGATTTTGTTGATTTACTGACGGAAAAACCGACAAATCCGTCGCGTATTTTGCTGCGGCCTTACGGCTTTTGCTGGCTTTTGGAATCGGCCTTGGGCTGATCGAACAAAGAGAGAGGAGAATCGTGATGTATGATGTAACGGCACTGGG
>CALXIC010000201.1 GCA_944388265.1 uncultured Clostridia bacterium
ATCCTCACGGATGAGATTCAAAAACGTGCGATTGTGCGTCCATCCAACGATACCTATGGACTTGGCATTTCCGATTATCTGGTGAATCTCGGTTATTACGAAGAAGATGAACAGATCGATGGGGAAATGACCTTTTCCCTGCCGGGTACCTATTCCTTTGATGCGTTAGAGGTGTACTATCTGCCGATGGACACCTATGAATCGGAGATCGAAGCGCTTTCCGAAGCGTCGCTGGAAAACGTGGTGCTGGACGACAATACCGTGACCGGTACGGTCACGACCGACCGCGACCGGCTGATGAGCTTCTCCATTCCGTACAGCGTAGGCTGGACGGCAACCGTGGACGGGGAAGAAGTGGATTTGGTGCAGGTCAATACCATGTATATGGGGATCGCGCTTCCCGAAGGGACGCATACCATTGAGCTGACCTATCAGTCGCCGGGAACGGGCATTGGATGGATCATTACGGCAATTTCGGTGGTCTTGTATCTGGTTTTGCTGGTGCGCTGGATTATGAAGCGCAAAAAACGCTGATTTTGGGCAGGGTGCTTTATAACACCCTGCCTTTTTTGATGAATTTGACAAGTTTATTGCTTGTCTTTTAGCGGTAAGTATGCTAATATTGAAAGAGATATGTTTAGAATTCTGAAGCAGAGAGGAAGGAGTCTTGACTCATGATTCCATTTAATCGGCCGCCCTTTGTGGGAAAGGAGCCGGAGTATATCAAACAGGTGATTGAAAGCCGCAAACTGTGCGGCGACGGCGCATTCACCCGCCGCTGCCACGAGTGGATCGAACGGGAAACCGGCACCACCAAAGCGCTTTTGACCACTTCGGGCACCGACGCGCTGGAGATGGCGGCGGTGCTTTGTGACTTAAAACCCGGCGATGAAGTGATTATGCCGTCGTTTACTTTTTCTTCGACCGCCAATGCCTTTGTACTGCGCGGAGCGACGATCGTGTTTGTCGATATCCGTCCGGATACGATGAATTTGGATGAAGAAAAAATCGAAGCGGCAATTACCGATCAAACCCGCGTGATTGTTCCGGTGCATTATGCCGGCGTCGCGTGCGAGATGAACCGCATTCTGGAAATTGCGAAAAAGCATCATTTGCTGGTGGTGGAAGATGCCGCACAGGCGGTGCGCGCTTACTATCACGGCAAGGCGCTCGGTACCTTCGGCGATTTCGGCTGTTACAGCTTTCATGAAACCAAGAATTACAGCATGGGCGAGGGCGGCGCACTGCTCGTGCAGGACCCCGAACGTGCGGAAGCGGCGGAAATCATCCGCGAAAAAGGCACCAACCGCAGCCGTTTTCTGCGCGGACAGGTGGACAAGTACACCTGGGTGGATCTGGGATCCTCCTATCTGCCGAGCGAACTGAATGCCGCTTATCTGTATGCCGAACTGGAGGAAGCGGACACCATCAACGAAGCGAGACTTCATGCATGGGACCGCTATCATCAAGGCTTCGAAGCCTTGGCGGCCAAGGGCCTCGTGGAGCGTCCGACCATTCCGGAAGGATGCGCGCACAACGCCCATATGTACTACCTCAAGGCAAAAGATCTGGAAGAACGCACCGCACTGATCGCCTTTTTGAAGGAACGCGGCGTGGGCGCGGTGTTCCATTATGTACCGCTGCATTCGGCGGAAGCGGGGCTTCGTTTCGGCCGGTTTGACGGCGTGGACGAATACACCACCAAAGAAAGCGAACGCCTGCTGCGCCTGCCGATGTACTACGGCTTGACGGATGCCGAATGCGACACCGTCATTCAGGCAGTGTATGATTTTTATCGTGTAACAAGAGAAGGATAAGCGAATGGAAGAACAAAAACAGACTCTTTCGGTCATCATTCCCTGCTACAATTCCGAAAAGACCATCACCCATGTGGTCGAAAGCACCGCAGAGGTGATTGTTTCGCTGGGGTATGCGCCGGAATTTGTATTGGTTAACGACTCCTCGAAGGACCACACCTTTGACAAGCTGCGCGCGCTCGCGGCAGCTTACCCTTATGTGAAAGCGATCGACCTTTCCCGCAACTTCGGTCAGCACAACGCGCTCATGGCGGCGATGAATCATGTGTCGGGCGATCTGGTCGTGGGGATGGACGACGACGGACAGACCCATCCGTCTCAGCTGCCGAAGCTGCTGGACGAGCTGAAGAAGGGCTACGATCTGGTGTTCGGTCACTACGATCACAAGAAGCACACCGCTTTCCGCAATTTCGGAAGCTGGTTTAATACCTTTACCGCCGAACTGCTGACCGGCCGTCCGAAAGGACTCAAGACCAGCAGTTACTGGGCGGCGCGCCGCTTTGTCATCGACGAAGCGTGCAAATACCAGGCGCCCTATCCGCACATTCAGGGGCTCTTTTTCCGGATTACCCGCAACGTCTCCTCCATTCCGATCGAGCATTTTGAACGGGAATTCGGTTCGTCGGGTTATACGCTCAAAAAGCTCATCAAACTCTGGTCGGCGTTTACCAATTTCTCGGTGCTTCCGCTGCGCGCGGCATTTTATCTGGGGATTTTGATCGCATGTGCCGGCTTCATCGGCGCGGTGGTGACCATCGTGCGGAAAATCATGCATCCGGCGATTGCTATGGGCTGGTCTTCGACGATGGTGGTGCTCCTCATTATGAGCGGGATTATCCTGCTGTTTTTGGGCATCATCGGGGAATATCTGGGGCGGCTCTTTATGGCGGCGAACTCCACGCCGCAGTTTGTCATCCGTGAAAAGCTCAACTGTGAGGAACCAAAGAGGGACGACTCATGAAAAAGATTTTGATTTTGGGCGCCGGTGTTTATCAGGTGCCGCTCATTCAAAAAGCCCGTGAAATGGGGCTTTACACCATTGTGGCGAGCATTCCCGGCAACTATCCGGGCTTTCAGTATGCCGACCGGGTGGTGTACGAAAACACCGTGGACGCACAGGCGATTTTGAAACTCGCCAAAGAAGAACAGATTGACGGCATCTGCACCACCGGCACCGATGTGGCGATGATTACCGTCGGTACGGTGTGCGACGCGCTGGGTCTTTCGGGGGTCAGCCTCGCAGGGGCGATTGCCGCGACCGATAAGGCGGTGGCAAAGGAAAAATACCGCGCATTCGGCGTCAATACGGCGGCGTTTCGGTATGTGCCGATCGAAGAATCGCTGCAGGCGGTGGAAGCCATCTGCGAAGAAATCGGCTATCCGGTGATTGTCAAGGCGGTCGATTCCTCCGGTTCGCGCGGCATCACGCGCGTGAACGATGCCTCCGGCATCGAACAGGCGGTCGAAAATGCAAAAGCCGTCACCCGCCAGACCCACTATTTGGTGGAAAAATTTTTGATCGGCGAAGAATTCGGCGCACAGGCCTTTGTGCAAAACGGCAAGGTGGAATTTATTTTGCCGCACGGGGACTACGTTTTCCAGGGGGATACCGGGGTGCCGATCGGCCATTTTGCGCCGTATGACGTACACGGACTGGATGCGCAGGTGCGCGAACAGACCGAACTTGCCATCCGCGCGATGGGACTCGACAACTGCGCCATCAATGCCGACTTTATCCTCTGCGACGGCAAGCCCTACGTGCTGGAAATCGGCGCGCGCGGCGGCGCGACTTGCCTGGTGGAACTCGTTTCCATCTTCTATGGCTTTGATTATTACGAAAAAATGCTGCGGGTAGCGCTTGGGGAAACGGTGTCGTTTGAACCGAAAATTACGCCCGGCGTGCCGAATGTGGGGATGCTTTTGCGTTCCGACAAGACGGGCACCATCGTGCGGCAGGAAAACCACAATGCGCCCAGCGATCAGCTGGTCGAGGTGCAGTTTGACTATCAGGTGGGGGATACGGTGCGCAAATTCCACATCGGACCCGACCGCATCGGTCATGTGGTGACCAAAGGCAGCACCTTGGAAGAAGCGCATGCCGCCATGGAAGCGGCGCTTCAAAACATCACGCTGCAGGTGGAAGAAACAGAATAAGGAGAACAGGACATGAGCCTTCAGAAAAAACTGAAAAACGTCTATACGCTGGGCTATCTGATGTCGCTGGATAAAAAAATTCCGGACGATCCGGCGGTCATCAAGAAAAAGCAAAACGAGAAAATTCATGAAATCATGAAAATCGCTTACAACATCCCGTTTTACCGCGAACGCTTCGACGCCTCGCACACGACGCCGGATGATTACCATTCGAGCGAGGATCTCGAAAAATTCCCGACCTGCAACAAGGCGGATCTGCGCCTTTGGATGCAGCAGGAATACGACGCCCATCCCGAAATGCACGGGGAATGGGACGTGCTGAGCACGAGCGGCTCGTCGGGCATCCCGCTGAAATTTTTGCAGACGCAGAAAGAATCCGCCTGCGTCAACGCCAACTGGATCCGTGTGCTGATGATTGCGGGATACAATCCGTTTACCGGCAAGATGTTCTCGTTTGAAACCAGCCACAAACACGTTTCCACCAAGAAAAACGACTCCTTTGTGCAGAATCTCGGCATCCTGCGCCGCATGGTCGTTTCGGAAAAGGACTGCGTGGGCGACGGTATCCGCGGCATCATCGAACAGATCAACGACTACAAGCCGGATATGCTGTGCTTCCGCCGCAATGCGCTGGTGCGCATCGCGCTCTATGCCCAGAAGCACAACCTTCCGCTGCACAAACCGACCTATTATGTGCCGGTCAGCGAAATGGTGGACGAAGTGTCCAAAAAGCTGCTGCATGAAATGTTCGGCACCGGCTTGATCGACGCTTACGGCTGTTCCGAAACGGGCAGCTGCATCGTCAAATATCCGCAGTACGACACCTACCGCATCATGAACGACACCCATGTCGTCAACATTTACGACGCCGAAAATCATCTGGCAAACGACGGAAAGGTGATTTTGACCACTCTTTACAAAAAGACCTTCCCGATCATCAACTATGAAATCGGCGATTTGGCAAAATCTTACGTCAAAGACGGCATTCGCTACATCACCGAAATTCAGGGACGGATGAACGACCTGGTCAAGCACGAGAGCGGCGTCGAATCGTCGGCGCTGGAACTCATGAAGATCCCCAACGGCACGGTGGGGATTGCGCAGTTCCGCTTTGTGCAGAAAGATTATCACACGATGCAGGTACAGCTGGTCGCGGACCCGAACAATACCTCCAAGTCGAAGGAGGAAATCGAAGCGCACATCCTCTCGTCGATGGAAAAGCTTTACGGGGACGAATTTACCACCCAGATCGATTGGATGGACGTGCTCCCGCCGGACGCCAACGGCAAGATGCGCTGCTTTGCCTGCCAGGTAGAGGAGAACTGATCATTGTTGAACGAATGGATGAAAAAGCTGGATCGGCTGTTTGAAAACCGGAGGATCTTGTTTACCTTTGCGTTTTTGGCCATTTTTGTGGAGAGCTTTTCCAGCGTACTCTTAAAGATGGGCGGCCTCTATCCGGTCATGTCGCTTGGATGGGCGTTCTTTTTCTGTGCAGCGGTCGGCGTGATGGGCATTTATGCCATCATGTGGCAGTTTTTGCTCGAAAAACTGCCGCTTTCCACGGCGTATCTGCGCAAAGGGATTTCCTACATCCTGGTCTTTATTTGGGCCGCCGCCATTTTTGGTGAAACCATTACACCGCAGCAGCTGATTGGTGCGGCGATTATCATAGCAGGGACGGTGATCAGTCAACTTGGAGAACGTTAGTTATCTGATTGCGATCGGCGCAACGCTGGTGGCGGCGTTTTCTCAGCTGCTGCTCAAGCGTTCGGCGAACGAAACGAATGGAAAAGGCTTTTGGCAAAAATTTTTGAATCCGCGGGTCATCATCGGTTACGGGCTGCTGTTTTTGTCCCTCTTTATGAACTCGATGGCGCTGCGGGTGGTGGATTTGGGGATGATCCCCGGCATTACGGCAATGGGATTCATCTGGGTTTTGCTCATTTCCATCTTTATCTTAAAAGAAAAACCCACCAAATACCGGATCTTAGGAACGCTCATCATCTTTGTCGGGGTGATCGTTTCCAAATTATAAGGAGGTCGAATGTATGAACGCTTATTCCAATCCTTTCATTTTGCAGCGGGCGGACCCGTTTGTCACCCGTGCGGCGGACGGTACGTATTATTTCACCGCGTCGGTGCCGAGCTATGACCGCATTGAACTGCGTGCCGCCAAGACCATTGAGGGCTTAAAAGATGCGCCCACCAAGGACATCTGGTTCAAGCACGAAAGCGGCATCATGAGCCAGCATATCTGGGCACCGGAACTTCATCTGGTGATGGGGGAATGGTACATCTACTTTGCCGCTTCCCGCGCCGATGCGATTTGGGAACTGCGTCCCTATGTGCTGCACTGCACCGGACCGGACCCGATGACGGACGCCTGGGAAGAATGCGGACAGATGCAGGCTGCGGAAGGCGACCCCTATTCCTTTACCGACTTTTCGCTCGATGCAACGGTGTTTGAACAAAACGGCCGCTGGTATTACATCTGGGCGGAAAAGGTCGGCAGCCAGCACGGCATCTCGAACCTTTACATTGCAGAACTGGAAACACCCACCAAACTGAAAACGGTGCAGGTTTTGCTGACCACGCCGGATTACGATTGGGAACGAGTGGACTTTTGGGTCAACGAAGGCCCGGCACTGCTGCGCCACGACGGCAAGCTCTTTGTCACCTATTCGGCTTCGGCGACGGGTGCCTGCTACTGCATGGGCATGCTCACCGCAGACGAAAATGCCGATCTGCTCGACCCGCGCAGCTGGAAGAAAGAACGGTATCCGGTGCTTGCGACCGATGCGGAAAAGGGCATCTATGGACCGGGACACAACAGCTTCACCAAGGCGGAAGATGGAGTCACCGATCTGATGATTTACCATGCCCGTCCGTATGAAAAGATTGTGGGCGATCCGCTGTACGATCCGAACCGCCATGCAATGGTGATGACCATTTCGTGGAACGAAGACGGCACCCCGAAATTTTCTTACGACGCATAAGTTTATAAAAAAAGCGTTCCGAACAATGTTCGGAACGCTTTTTTGCTTGTTTGATTACGCGAAGGGGAAAAGCCCCAGATGTTCGAATAAGATCTTACATCCGATCAGCACGAGGATGATGCCGCCCGCGAGTTCAGCTTTGGAGCGAAAACGTGCGCCAAAGACATTGCCGATTTTGACGCCCACTCCCGACAACAGGAAGGTGGTAATGCCGATAAAGGTGATGGCGTAGACGATGTTGACGTCTGGCAGCAGCGCAAAGGTGATGCCCACAGCCAGCGCGTCGATGCTGGTGGCAACCGCCATCAAGAACATGGTGCGCACACCAAAGGAAGCGTCGGCGCTTTCTTCCTCGTCCGAAAACGCTTCTTTGATCATGTTGCCGCCGATAAAGATCAGCAGCAAAAACGCGACCCAGTGGTCGACGGCGGTGATGTATTTCTGAAAGGCGGAGCCCAACAGATAGCCGATCAGCGGCATCAGCGCCTGAAATCCACCGAACCACAGCCCCGCGATGAGCATGTGTTTCAAGCGAACTTTCGGCGTGGCAAGCCCTTTGCAGATGGATACGGCGAAGGCGTCCATCGAAAGCCCGACGGCCAGTAAAAAGAGTTCAGCAATTCCCATACGATTCTCCGATCTGCCGCCGGCATGGGCGGCGAATATTGCAACATGACTATGATACGGGATTTTCCCAGCACTGTCAAGGAACGATTTTGGCATTTTGTGTAAAACAACCGAAGCTGCGGCATCGAAAAATCCCCGGCAACCACGTTGCCGGGGATCGGTGTTTTGGATGGAATTAAAGCTGCTTTGCAATCTGCGGCACGCGCATCAAAATCGCGGCAACGACCGCCGTAAGCACGATTTCCGGCAGCATGTAGCAGGCGTTGTAAACGATGGAATAGACGAAGCTCAGCTGCCATCCGGTGAAGGTATTGAGGATGGACTGACCGACACTACCCATCATTGCGAGGGTGTCGGCTGCGTATTCGCCCCAGACGAGCCAGCCGGAAACGACCGAGCAGAGATAGCGCAAAAAGAGGGTGACCACAGCGCCCAGTGCAATTGCCCCTGCAGGCTGTTTGATTTTCTGACGGAACATGCCGCCCAGCCCCAGACAGGTGAAGGCGAGCAGATAGTCAAAGAGGATGCTCACCACAACGGCGAAGCCGGAAATGCCGCGCAGTCCCGAAAGACCGAACAGCAGCTGCAAAATCGAAAAGATGAAGGCCGAAAACAACCCCCATTTGTTTCCGTAACGGTAACCGATCAAGATGATCGGAAGTCCGGAGCAAAGCGTCACCGCGCCGCCCCACGGCATTTCGTAGAGCTTGATAAAGGAGAGAATGAATGCGATCGCCAGCAGAAGTCCGGTAGCGACCAAGCGTTTGTTTTGTGTACTTGCCATGATAGAGACCAACCTTTCTGTATCGGGGACATGAAAAACGGACACACCAACGCGGTGTGTCCGTTTGAAGGTACAAACGCTTTTTTCCCTACGCTGGCATTATCCATATCAGGTTATGGGTCGAAGATCACATCTTCCTCTCAGCCTGTTTACAAGCTCCCCGTTGTCTTGTTTATTATAGTTTTTTTGACCGGATTTGTCAAGATTTCACACTTTTGCTGCGCTGTTTGCAAAACGCTCCCACCAAAAGACAGAGCACCAGCGTCAACAGCATATCCGGCAGGGTGTTGCCCACCGGCGTGTCCACCCGCATCAGCAGGCGGTAGAGAATAAATCCCACCAGCCAGATCAAAAGGTTTTGGAAATTCACCGATTCTTTGGAAACGTCTTTGTGCAGGATGAAATAATCGGCAATCAAAATGGCGATCATCGGCGCAAAGACGGAACCGATCAGATAGAGAAAATCGGTGATGTTGTCCATCGGGTAAACCATCGCGGCGATGGTGCCCACTGCGGTGACGGCAATGGCCACCCATTTGCCATTGAGTTTTGAGGAGATGGATTCGCTCGAAATGCCCGCGGAATAGGCGTCCAAAAAGGTGGTGGTGACGGTGGAGAACACCACAATCAAAAGCCCTGCAATGCCGAGCCCCGCTTTGACCATGATCTGCGCGATGTCCGATTCTCCGGTGAAGAGCGCAGCTCCCATGCCGATGAGGTACATCCAGCAGCTGACGATGCCGTACACCACGGCACTCACGAGCGTTGCGCCAAAGGGTTTTTCCGCTTCTCGGGTGTAGTCACTGATGAGCGGCAGCCACGACAGCGGCATGGCGACTGCCAGTTCCACCGCAGCGCCGAAGGAGAGGCTGTCGTCCGAAATCGGGGCGGCCTGTCCCTTGAAGATGACGCTGCACAAAAGAAGCGTCAGCACAAAGAGGGCGGCCATCGCCACGGTGTTGACTTTGCCGAGGTTTTGGATGCCGATCAAAATCCACAGCGCGATCAGCACCCCGATCACCAGACACCAGACCCAAGCGCCGGCGGCAAAGATGCCGTTTGCCGCGAGTGCGCCGTCATAGATCATGATGGCGGTCCAGCCGACGAGCTGGAGCACGTTTAAGAAGGAAAAGAGCAGGCTGCCCTTTTGTCCAAAGCTCTGCTTGACGGTTTCCATGGCGCTTTTTCTGGTCTGCGCCCCGATGAGCCCCGCCAAAAAGAGCAAAATACAACCGATGACATGTCCGATCAGGATGGCGGCAAGCCCTTTTTGGAACCCGAGCGGAGCAAAATAAGTACCGGTCAGGATTTCGGCGATGGAAACCGCCGCCCCGAACCAGATCAGACCGTTATCCAACAGGGAAGTTTTCGTGCGGCTCATGCCCGCGCACCTCCTCTCACAGGCGGATAAGATCCGTCGATGGCGAAAGCGTGGTTCATCGGTCCGCTGCCCTGCCCCAGATCGAGCATGGCGGCAAGCGCGCCGGAGAGATAGGCTTTTGCCTGCATCACAGCGTCTTCCAAATCCATCCCTTTGGCAAGGTTTGACGCCATCGCGCTGGAAAGGGTACAGCCGGTGCCGTGGGTGTTGGGGTTGTCGATGCGTTTGCCGTAAAACCAGCGGCAGCTGCCATTGCGGTAAAGCAAGTCGTTTGCGTCGTTGTGCTGATGTCCGCCTTTTAAGAGGACGGCACAGTGATAGGTGTCGCCGATGAAGCGGGCGGCTTCTTCCATCTCTTCCGGCGTATGAATCGAGCGTTTGGCGAGCACTTCCGCTTCAGGGATGTTCGGGGTGATGACTTCCGCGAGCGGGATCAAGCGGCTGACGAGGGTTTGAATGGCGTCGTCGCTGATGAGTTTGGCGCCGCTGGTCGCGACCATCACCGGATCGAGCACAATGTGTTCGGCATGGTATTCGGTGAGCTTTTGAGCGATCGTTTCGATCAGTTCAGCGGAAGAAACCATGCCGATTTTGACTGCATCCGGACGGATATCCCTGAAAATACTATCCAGCTGTTCGCCCAGAAACGTAGGAGTGACCTCGAAAATGTCCGAAACGCCGGTCGTATTCTGCGCAGTCAGGGCGGTGATCGCCGTCATGGCGTAAACGCCATGTGCGGTCATCGTCTTGATATCTGCCTGAATGCCGGCGCCTCCGCTGGAATCGCTTCCAGCGATTGATAATGCGGTGTACATACAAAAAACTCCTTTGCATTATTTTTTCTTAAGCGGCAGAGAGTGGTGCCCCCGGTCTGTCGCTGATAAACGAATTAGTGTTTTAACATCTCTTCGGTTGCCCGGCGCAGATGTTCTGCGGCGGCGGTGATGTCCGGCTGTGCGAAGAGTGCGCTGATGACGGCGATGCCGCAAATGCCGCTGCCCGCCAGTTTTTCGACATTGCCGGCATGAATCCCGCCGATGGCGATCACCGGAATGTGTACGGCTTTGCAGATGGCGGCAAGGGTTTCAAAGCTCACGTCGTCGGCGTCCGCTTTCGACCCGGTGGGGAACACCGCCCCCACGCCCAGATAATCCGCGCCGTGCGCTTCGGCCAAAAGCGCTTGTTCCACCGTCTGCGCCGAAACGCCGATGATCTTATCCGGCCCCAGCAGTTCGCGCACATTCTGCGCTTCCATGTCGCTTTGACCGACGTGAACGCCGTCGGCGTCCACCTCTTTGGCAAGGGCGACGTTGTCGTTGATGACAAACGGCACCCGGTAGCGGGCGCAGAGCGCTTTCAAGCGGCGCGCTTCTTCAAGAAACGCTTCGTCGTTTAATGTTTTTTCGCGGAGCTGGATGAAGGTGGCGCCGCCTTTTAATGCTTCTTCCACCTGTTCTTCCAGCGTCTGCTCACCGAGCCAGCTGCGGTCGGTGACGGCATAAAGCAAGAGATCTTGTTCAGCGCAGTTCATAGCGCGCCCCCTTTTCGAGCGTATCCCCGTCGATGTGACAGATCGCATCGATGATGCGGTTGCGGTAGGTGGAGTTGCCGTCGCCTTCCTGCATGCGCGACCAGGCAATTTCGCCGGCAAGCCCCATGAGGCAGACGGCGGCGGCCGCCGCTTCCAGCTTCTGATCGGGGTTTGCGGTGATGTAAGCGGTCATCAGACCGGAGAGTTGGCATCCCGTACCGGTGATGCTGCTCATTTCGGCGCGGCCGTTGCGGATCACAAAGCAGCGGCTGTCGTCGCACACCAAATCGATGGCGCCGGTGACGGTGATGATGCTGTTCATCTTTTTGGCAAAGTCTTTCAGCAGCGGGATCACGGTATCCAGATTGTCGTCGGTCACGCGGTCAGCCACGTCCGCGTCCACGCCGCGGGTGCTGCCCGATCCCTGCATGAGGGTTTTGATTTCCGAAATGTTGCCGCGGATGACCGCAAACTGCACTTCGTCCAAGAGACGGTTCGCGGTTTCGGTGCGCAGGCAGCTGGCGCCGGCGCCCACCGGGTCGAGCAGGACCGGGTGCCCCAATTCGTTGGCGCGCTTGCCGGCGGCCAGCATCGAGGGGATGCTGCGGGCGTTTAAGGTGCCGATGTTGATGTTCAAACCGCCGCAGATGGTGGTGATGTCCACCACGTCGTCGATGTCATCCGACATGATCGGGCTGCCGCCGCAGGCGAGCAGCACGTTTGCGACATCGTTGACGGTGACGTAATTGGTGATGTTGTGAATCAGCGGTGTGGTGTCTTTCACACGCGTGACAAGTTCCTGAAACATTAAAAATCCTCCTTTGCTACAAAAGGGTGCGCGTTTTCGCCACTGCGCCGGCGAAAACGAAAAAACAGGCTGTGTGCATACGTAAGTATCCACACAGCCTGTCGTTGCGCGATTATTTCCCTACGCTGGCATTACCCATATCAGGTTACGGGTCGAAGATCACATCTTCCTCTCAGCCTGTTTACAAGCTCCCCTTTTGTACGTTTATTGTAGTCCCTTCGACCGCGGTTGTCAAGTCTTTTGATCGCCGAGGTAGAGGCGCATCGCGCCGCGCAGTTTTTCGACCGAACGGTTGATGGTGCGGGAAACGGTGGATTTGTTCACCGAAAGCAAAGCGGCGATCTCGACCGTATTTTTATGATCGACGTAATACATCATCAGGATGGTGCGCTGACGTTCGGTTAAATGATCGTAGAGCGCGCGGTGGAAAGCTTCCAGCCGCAGTTCGTGCGACGCCATGCGGCGCGGCGCTTCCCCTTCCAACTCTGCGACGTCCGGAAGACTGCAATCCGGGATGAAACTGAAATCATACATGGCATTCGACTCCTTTCTTTTGGGTATATTCGCATGATATCACACGAACTGTGTGGAGTCAACGTAAAAAAGAACATTTGTTCTTGACTTTTTTCCCAATGCTTGCTATACTGGCGGTAAGATCGAAAGGAAAGGCGCTGATGAGGTTGAACGGTCAAAGACTGCGCGAGCTTCGCAAGCTCTGCCGCCTGAGTCAGGAAAAACTGGGAGAAAAGGTCGGGGTATCGGCCAGTGCCATCGGCATGTACGAGCAGGGACGGCGCGAACCCGCGCATGAAACGCTTTGCCGGCTGGCGGCGGTGTTCGGGGTGTCGGTGGATTATCTGCTTGGCAATCCGGCGGGTGCATCGTCTTTAACCGTCGAAGAACTGGCGAGCGAGATTATGAAAAACCTCTCGGCGCAGAAAACGCTGATGTTCCACGGCGGGCAGCTGGAGGAAGAGGATTTGGCAAAACTGAGCGATGCCGTCTATCGTGCGGTGGAATATGCGCTTGCCCGGCAAAACGACGCGCCGGACCCGCACCGCTGACGAAAGGGGTGCTTGGATGACGCACGACGAACGAATGGGCGTTTATCAGCGCTATCGGGGGAACAACCCGCAGGAACTGGCGGACTTGCTGGAGGTGCCGGTGCTGGAAACATCGCTTCCGGACGGGCTGTTTGGCATGCAGCTGAAACTGCTGGGACAGGATTTCATCTGCCTGTCACCGGGACTGAGCGACGAGGACCGCCGCGCGACGCTGGCGCATGAACTGGGGCATTTATTGCTGCACGACGATCAAAATACTTTGTTTTTGGCGTCCTCCACCTATTTGAACGTGGGAAAGCTCGAGGAGGAGGCGGATCGCTTTGCGGCAAAGCTGCTGCTGCCCGATTCCTGTTTTTCGGAACTGGAAAACGACACGCTGGAGCACTTGAGCCAGCGCACCGGGGTGCCGCTGCGGCTGGTACAGCTGCGCTGGCAGATGTGGCAGGAAGAACAAAAATACCGGTAATGCAAAGAGGGTGCGGCTGTTGCCGCACCCTCAGTTTGCAGAAAAAGGCATCGAGACTTGAAAAAATGGAGGAATGAAAGAGGCGATACAGGGAAAAACCTCATTTGAGAGCGTAAAAATGTTTTGCTTTCTGAGGAAAGCAACCAAAGGCGCCGCCTTTGGAAACCGCAAACCTTTGAAAAGGTCTGATCGAGACGTTTTCGTTGATGTTATTTTCTTTGTGATGAAAGTTGATCGACAAAAAGGGGGCGGCTTTTGCCGCCCCCTTTTACAGTGAAAATATGCGCAGGATTACCGGTTTGCCAGGCGGTCTGCCTTGCGCATCCGTTTTTCGGCGCTGACGGTGTCCTGAAAGGCGCGCATGTCGCGGGCAATTTCTCCGCTCATCAACAGCAGGCACAGGAGGTTTGGAATCGCCATCAGCGCATTGGCGATGTCCGAGAAGGTCCAGGCGATTTCCAGCGTCGTCGTGGCGCCGATATACACCACCAGCGAGTAAAGCACGCGGTAAACCATGTTGAAGCGCGGGGTGCGAAAGAGGTATTCGAACGCCTTTTCGCCGTTGTATTCCCAGCCAAGGATGGTGGAGAAAGCAAAGAGGGTGATGCCGATGCTCACCAGCACGCCGCCCGCCGAGCCGAGCACCGTTTGAAAGGCGGCGATGGTCAAATCACTGCCGTCGAGGAGTTTTCCCGTCTCGTCCGTCATCCCCAACACGCCGGAGGAGGCAATGGTCATTCCCGTGATACTGCACACGACGATGGTGTCCCAGAAAGTGCCGGTTTCGTTGATGTAGGCCTGCCGGACGGGGTGATCGGTGGTGGCGGCCGCCGCGCTGATCGCCGCCGAGCCTAATCCGGCCTCGTTGGAAAAACAGCCGCGCGCCACGCCGTAGCGCATGGCCTGCATCATGGATGCGGTCACGGTGCCCAGCGCGCCGCCGGACACGGCCTCAAAAGAAAACGCATAGCGGAAGATCATGACAAGGCCGTCGGGCACATGTTGAAAATTGCCCACCACCACGATCAGCGCGCCCGCCGTATAAAAGATCGCCATCACCGGCACGATGACCGATGAAATTTTGGAAATGGACTGAATGCCGCCGACGATGATCACCAGCGCCAGCACCGTCAGCACCGCACCGGTGATCCAACGCGGAAAATCAAAAGTGCTGTGGAGGGAGGTGGAGATGGAGTTGCCCTGCGTGAGATTGCCGATGCCGAAGGAGGCAATTACGGTAAAGAGGGCAAACAGCCAGCCCAGGAGCGCCCCGAACCGCCGAAAGCGCAGCCCTTTTTTCATCACGTACATCGGGCCGCCCGACATTTCGCCCCGCTCGTTGGGTTCGCGGTATTTGATGGCGAGCATGCATTCGGCAAATTTGGTCGTTAAACCGAAACAGGCGGAAATCCACATCCACACCAAAGCGCCCGGACCGCCCGAAACCATCGCCGTCGCCACGCCCACGATGTTGCCGGTGCCGATGGTGGCGGCAAGGGTGGTCATCAAGGCGGCGAAGGGGGAAACGTCGCCGGTGCCGCGTCTGGTTTGGCGTGCGTCCTTTGATAAGCAGCTGCGCAGCGCGTAGCCCAGATTGCGCCACGAGAGTGCGCGCGTGCGGATGGTCAGAAAAATGCCTGTGCCGACCAAAAGGATCAGCATCACCGGTCCCCATACCGCGTCGTCCACAACTTTGAGAAGTTTTGCCGTATTTTTTACAAACGATGGATCCATAGATACTGTCCTTTCCAAAATTTGATGATTCAAATCGCTGCGCAAACATCCATTTTTAAGAGTGTTTTGACCCTGTTTATAAAGCTTATCATAGCAGGATTGCAGGAAAAGTCAAATGCACGAAAGCCCGTTTTAACACGGGAAGTACTGCATGGAAAAAAGAGACTCTTTTCTCGAAGTTCTGGAAGAATCCGTCCTAGTAAAATTTCACAAATCGGAAGAATGTGGTATGGATGTATCCTTTTTGTAAATTCTCACAGAAACGGGAGAGAAACGAATGGATTTCTGCCGTTTTTTCCAACGTTCCTCTTTACTTTTGACGCAAAGAGTGATAAAATAACACTGAGTAAAAGGCAAGGGATATTCTGCCCTTTTGAAATACTACACGGGTGTTGGTGAATTTACCGAAGCGTGCAGGTTTCAGCCTTTTTCAAAAAACAAGGAGGAACGAATCATGGCTAGAGTAAAACAATCCATGGATGGCAATACCGCTGCGGCTCACGTTGCATATGCGTACACCGAGTTGGCTGCTATCTACCCGATTACCCCTTCCAGCCCGATGGCCGACTATGTGGATCAGTGGTCCGCAGCTGGTCAGAAAAACATTTTTGGCAACCAGGTCAAAGTTGTTGAAATGCAGTCGGAAGCCGGTGCAGCCGGTGCAGTGCACGGCTCGCTTGCGTCCGGTGCTTTGACGACGACCTTTACCGCTTCGCAGGGCCTTTTGCTGATGATCCCGAACATGTACAAGATCGCAGCAGAACAGCTCCCGTGCGTATTTGATGTTTCTGCGCGTACCGTTTCGACGCATGCGCTCAACATCTTCGGCGATCACAGCGACGTGTATGCATGTCGTCAGACTGGGTTTGCAATGCTGGCGGAATCCAACCCGCAGGAAGTTATGGACCTTTCGCCGGTCGCTCACTTGGCGGCTCTCGAAGGCAAAGTGCCGTTCATCAACTTCTTCGACGGTTTCCGTACCTCTCATGAAATCCAGAAGATCGAAAAATGGGACTACGAAGATCTGAAAGAAATGTGCAACATGGATGCCGTGAAAGCATTCCGTGAACATGCGCTCAACCCGGAAAGCCCGGCAATGCGCGGCTCGCACGAAAACGGCGACGTGTTCTTCCAGCATCGTGAAGCCTGCAACGGCGTTTATGATGCACTTCCGACCGTGGTTGAAAAATACATGGCGAAAGTCAACGAAAAACTCGGCACCAACTATGACCTCTTCAACTACTACGGCGCAGAAGACGCAGAACGCGTCATCGTGGCAATGGGCTCCATCTGCGACGTTGCAGAAGAAGTCATCGATTACCTGATGGCAAAAGGCGAAAAAGTCGGCCTTGTGAAATGTCGTCTGTACCGTCCGTGGGTTTCGTCCGCTCTGTTGAAAGTGCTGCCGAAGACCGTCAAGAAAATTGCGGTTCTCGACCGTACGAAAGAACCGGGCGCATTGGGCGAACCGCTTTATCTGGACGTTTGCGCAACCCTGCGTGAAGCCGGCATGAACGACGTCGTGCTCGTTGGCGGCCGTTACGGTCTGGGCTCGAAAGACACCCCGCCGTCCTCCGTCTTCGCAGTTTACAAAGAACTCGAAAACGACGCGCCGAAAGCTCGTTTCACCATCGGCATTGTCGACGACGTGACCAACCTCAGCCTTCCGGAAATCAAACCGGCTCCGATCACCTCGGCTCCGGGCACTGTGGAATGCAAATTCTGGGGTCTTGGCGGCGACGGCACCGTCGGTGCAAACAAGAACTCCACCAAGATCATCGGCGACCATACCGAAAAATACATTCAGGCATACTTCCAGTATGACTCCAAGAAAACCGGCGGCGTGACCATCAGCCATCTGCGTTTTGGCGATCACCCGATCAGAAGCCCGTACTACATCAACCAGGCGGACTTCGTGGCATGCCACAACCCGTCTTATGTCGTCAAAGGCTATAAGATGGTTCAGGACGTCAAACCGGGCGGTATCTTCATGATCAACTGCCAGTGGACGGATGAAGAACTGGATAAACATATGCCGGCTGCTGCGAAAAAATACATCGCAGACAACAACATTAAGCTCTACACCATCAACGCTATCGACAAAGCGATCGAAATCGGTATGGGCAAACGTACCAACACGATCCTTCAGTCTGCGTTCTTCAAACTCGCAAACGTCATGCCGATCGACGACGCAGTCACCTTCATGAAAGCTGCTGCGAAGAAGTCCTACGGCAAAAAAGGCGACGCTGTGGTTGAAATGAACTACAAAGCAATTGACGCTGGCGTGGATGCGGTTCATAAAGTGGAAATCCCGGCTTCGTGGGCAAATCCGGAAGCGGATGCTGCTGCTCCGGCATTGGCAGGACGTCCGGAAGTGGTCAAGATGGTCACCGAACTGCTCGATCCGATCGGCAAGATGGACGGCGACAGCCTCCCGGTTTCCGCATTCGCAGGCAATGCAGACGGCCAGTTCGAACTGGGCGCTTCGGCTTACGAAAAACGCGGCACCGCGGTGATGGTTCCGGAATGGAATCCGACCAAATGTGTACAGTGCAACCAGTGTGCATTTGTTTGCTCGCATGCAACCATCCGTCCGTATGCAATGACGGCAGAAGAAGTGGCTGCTGCTCCGGAAGCAATCAAAGTAAAACAGATGACCGGCAAAGGCCGCGAAAACTATCAGTACACGCTGGCAGTTTCGCCGCTCGACTGCATGGGCTGTGGCGAATGTACCACCGTCTGCCCGACCGGTTCGTTGACGATGGTTCCGCAGGAATCGCAGGCTGATCAGCAGGCTGTGTTCGATTACTGCGTCGAAAACATCCGCAAGAAACCGAACATGATGCCGGAAACCGCCGTCCTTGGTGCGCAGATCAACCAGCCGCTGCTTGAATTCTCGGGCTCCTGCGCTGGCTGTGCAGAAACCTCTTATGCACGTCTCATCACCCAGCTCTTCGGCGAACAGATGTACATCTCCAACGCAACTGGTTGTTCCTCGATTTGGGGCGGCCCGGCTGCTACCTCGCCGTACACGGTGAATAAAGAATCCGGTCATGGCCCGGCATGGTCCAACTCGTTGTTCGAAGACAACGCGGAACATGGCTACGGCATGTACCTCGGCCAGAAAGTTCTCCGCGATCAGCTGATTGCGAAAGTGGAAGAACTGGCGGCTTCCGACAAAGTTTCGGCTGAAATGAAAGCAGCGATCGACCAGTATCTGGCGACCAAATCCGACACCAAAGCGAATGCTCCGGCTACCGCAGCACTCGTAGCGGAACTGGAAAAAGCTGCTGCTGCAGGCTGTGAACTGTCCAAAGAAATCCTCGATAAGAAACAGTACCTCTCCAAGAAGAGCGTCTGGATCTTCGGTGGTGACGGTTGGGCTTACGACATCGGTTTCGGCGGTCTGGACCATGTCTTGGCTTCCGGCGACAATGTCAATGTCTTCGTCTTTGATACCGAAATGTACTCCAACACCGGCGGTCAGGCTTCCAAAGCTTCCAACATTGGTGAAGTTTGCCAGTTCGCTGCTGCTGGTAAAGAAATCGGCAAGAAGAGCCTGTCCGAAATCGCGATGAGCTACGGCTATGTATACGTTGCTCAGATCGCTTTGGGTGCAAACCCGAACCAGGCGATCAAAGCGATTGCGGAAGCAGAAGCTTACGACGGCCCGTCGCTGATCATCGGCTATGCTCCGTGTGAACTCCACGGTGTCAAGGGCGGCATGTTCAACTGCCAGAACGAAATGAAGAAGGCAGTGGCTGCTGGTTACTGGAACCTGTTCTCATTCAACCCGGCACTGAAAGCTCAGGGCAAGAACCCGTTCACCCTGACCTCCAAACCGGGCGACGGAACCTATCAGGAATTCCTCCAGAACGAAACCCGTTACAGCCGCTTGACCCGTGCATTCCCGGATCGTGCGGAAAAACTCTTCCAGAAAGCAGACGAAACGGCTGCGGCTCGTTACGAACACCTGCTGAAACTGGTCGAACTCTACAAATAAGTTGCGGCTTGGTAGAGAACCTATCAAACGGTAAAAAAATGCCGGTTCCGAAAGGAGCCGGCATTTTTGCGTTTGGGAAGCTGGTGCCAAGGAAAAGGATGGACAAGTGTTTTCTCGAAAGCAGTTCGGCGTATGAACTTTTCGTTCTTTTCTGTCTTTTTAGAACCCAAAGGCGCTGCCTTTGGAAACCGCAAACCTTTGAAAAGGTTTGATCGAAACGTTTGCATTTCACCGTAAGGCTGATGCAATGAATATACCGGCTCCGAAAGGAGCCGGTATGTTGTGCTTATGGAAAGTTAAACGGAAGTCGGCAGTTTGTAAGAGATCAGCATCGCTTTGTCTTCTTTGGTCACCCGCTTGGATTCGCGGATTTTTTGAATTGTTTTGTTTTGGATAAAGGGGTCTAACCTGCGGCGTTCCAGCAAGGCCAGCGTCTTTTCTCGGTATTTGACAAAGCAGATGGAAAGCCCCCACGCCACCGCCATTTTGGCGGAGTAGCCTTCCGCCCGGATGCTGGAATAGGCGTCCAGCACGTGATCGATGGACTCATCGGTCAAAAAGCCGTTCATCAGCATCACGGCGGCAAAGCGCGCTTCGTATTCCAGCGGAGAAAACAGGTAGCTGTCGATGAAATTCAACACCTCGTCCGGCGATTGTTTGGCGTCTTTCCAGCATCCGCAGGCGATGTCGCACAGCGCCCAGTTGCTGATTTTTGGAATGTACGCCGCAGCATACAGGCATTTTTCCTCCAGTGGGCATTTGGCCGAGAAGGTGACGATGCCCTGCAGCAAAATTTCTTCGTGGGTATCGTCCTGCGCGGCCGCCAGATAGGCGCGCCAATCCTCTTTCAGGAGGGCGCGCGCCAGTTTCCGGAGCGCCGGAACACGCACCCCGATGGTGTTCGTTTCGGGCGGCAGCAGCCGTTCGTTAAACTGCCGGTAGGTTTCGTCCGCCTGTGCATAGAGCGCGGCGCGGACGGTTTCGTAGGGATAACGGGAATCGGTCGTTTCCATCGCTCAGTCCTTTTCGCTCATGAGCGAATCCATCTCTTCG
>CALXIC010000202.1 GCA_944388265.1 uncultured Clostridia bacterium
CTGTTGATTTACTTCAACATTGCGACGGCTCTTTTAAATCTGTAAACCTAAAAGCGGAAACAGGAAATTCCTGTTTCCGCTTTTTTTATTTAGTACACCCCGGCCATTCCGAGCGCAGCATGCTGTACACCGCGCAGTCGGTTATCCCCCGATTGCTGCGCATCGTCTGCCGCAAAATCCCTTCATAATGCATACCGCATTTTTTCATCACCATGCCGGAATGCGGGTTTTCGGGATCGTGTCTGGCCTGCACACGGTTGGCGCCGATGTGTTCAAAACATTCCTTGAGCACTGCTGACAGTGCTTCGCTCATGATGCCCTGATGCCACCACTGCTGCCCCAGGCAATAGCCGATTTCCAGCATTTCGATCGTTTCATCCTGCTTCACGACCGAAATGGTTCCCACCGGGGTCTGACTGGATGACAGGACGATCACCCAGTGATAATACGAAGGATCTTCGTAAGATCGAACCCAGTCGGCAACTACGGCGCGCGTCACCTCCACGTTTTGGTGGGGCGGCCACGACAGAAAGCGCGTGACTTCCGGATCAGACGCCCAGTTTTTGTACATCGCTTCGGCGTCCTCGCACACAAAACGCCGCAGAGTCAAACGTTTGGTTTGAAGTGTTTGGGTTCCTGTATGCCGCATCCTTCATCCCTCTTTTCTTTCTGTCATTTACATCAAAATAACGAGCCCATTTTATACATCCGCATCCATCGCAAGATAGCTGAGAAGCCCGCCCCAATGATAAAAGCGGTCGCTGTTCAGGGAATCGCAGCCCTCACCGGTGGTGCCGTTGTAGTTTTCGTGCACATGGCCGTGTTCGCGCCATTCTTTCAAAATCAACTCCTTGGATTTTTGCGCCAGTACCACGGCGTCCTCTTTGCGTCCGCTGTCGAGCAGCGCCTGATACACCAGTAAATTCATCGGCGCCCAAATGCGGCCTCTCCAGTAATCCTGATCGGGATAAGCGGGATCGTCGCGGGAAATGGACGGCATGATATAGGTGCCCCAGAATTTTTCTTCGTTGTAGAACCAGTCGTCCATCATTCGTTGCTTCTGTTCTTCGGTCACCTTGGAACTGTAAAGCGCGTAGAAATTGGTCGGCGAAACCCGGCGGCTAAAGGTGTGATCCCGCAGATCGATGTTATAAAACATGCCGTCTTCTTCACAGTACATCGTACTGAGCACCGTTTCCACCCGTTCACGCCGCTTTTGCAGTACCAGCAGATCGTCCGTTTTCCCCAGTTCTTTGGCCATCTCTTCCATGCAGCGGCAATCCTTGATGAATAGCCCCATCAGCCCGACATCCGCCAGCATCAGTAAGCCGGTTTCTTGATTGTATTCCATGTTGTCGTACATCGGGGAGTTGTCCAGCCCGCTTTCAAAAGCAGCGGCCTGACGGCAAGCCTGCGATTTGGTTTCAAACCGCCGGCGGTTGGGCGTTTGACAGGGATTCGAGCCCCAGCACAGATACCCTTCCGGTGTTTGCCGCTTTTCGTAAAACCATTCGTTTTGTTTCAAAAGCGGTTCGTACACTTCTTCCAAAAACCATTTTCCGCCCCAGTGTTTGTAAATTTCCATCACCACCATCGAGCCGACCGGCGGCTGCGAGCGGTCTCTGGTCTTGTAATCAAAGCTGGCGCCGAAATTCGGGATGAAGCCCTCTTCGGTCGCTTCGTGAACGATTGCGATGGCGTTGAGCCACGCCAGTTTGGGCTCGTCCACCGAAGCCATCAATGCGGCAAAAAACGAATCCCAGTGGAACAGCACATAACCGCCCCAGTCGATATTCCACAACCGGCTGACCGGCGAGATGATGCGGTCGCCTTCCGGATCGTAGATGGAATTCCAGGCGAGACAGGATTTCATCGCCGTATAGATTTCGCTGTTTTTCCCATACGCGTTGGCACAGGCTTCGAGCTGCCCGCGGGCATTCTCCAATCGTTCCTGCATCTCTTCCATCGTGCAGGGTGCCGTGGAAATGATGACCGGTTCATCCAAATCGACGGCTACATAGGGCGACAGCGAATAGGTGTTGGGCAGCGCATAACTCTTTTTGCTGATGGAAAGCTGAATCGTTTTGCCGTCCGGGAATTCCGCAAAAAGGGTGCCCTGCTTTTTGGAAAGCGTGCCCTCACGCCCCCACAGCAGACAAGCCTCGACAATCAGCGCCGGCGCCTGCATGCCGCACGCCTTGGGGGTCACCAGCAGATACTGTTCGCCATCCTGTGCGGTGGTTTCCACTTCCAAAACGGTTTCCCCGTATTCCACCTTTAATTTGGTGTAGCTTCCGTCCCATGACCGTTCCATCGGCGTAATGATTTCCGGATCGTAGCGGCATTCCTCTTTCATCCGGCCAATCAGCGGATTTCGGAGAACTTTTTCCACCTTGTGGTCTTTTAAGCAAAGATGGATCGCAAACCCGTAAGGAAGCAGCACATGAGAAAGCACGCTGCTCGTATCCCACGTGTTCCAGCCCGTATTCGTGATCTTTTTCAGTTCCTGATAGTCCATGATAAGTCCTCCCGTTACAAAAAGCTCCTATCTCAGACTATAGCACGCTACACGGCGCACCGCAATCCTTTTTTGGGCTGAACACGGTATCATTTTTTATCGCTCACACCAAGGGCGTATCCTCTTTTTTCTCAAAACCGGAAAAACGCACCCGCAGTTTTTTGATTCGATAACGGTAATACACCAGGAAGAACACGGCGGTCACCGTCCAGGTGATGGGGTAGCTCACGATGATGGTTTCGAGCGACGACTGCATCGGCAGCACGATCAGCACCCAGGCGATGCGCAGCAGGCAAACCCCGAACATCGTCAAAAACATCGGAATCAGCACGTCGCTCACCCCGCGCAGCGTGCTGGAAAGCACTTCAATGAAGCTGAATACCACATAAAACGGAACGACCATCCGTAAAATAGTGGTGCCGATGGCGATCACTTCCGGATCGGTGGTGAAGATGGAGAAGAGCTGGCGGCTGAAGATCAGCATCACCGCCGTCATGAAGAGCGACACCCCCTGATCCATCAACAGGCAGATGCGCGTGCCCTTTTCGATGCGGTCCAGACGGCCCGCTCCGTAGTTTTGTCCCACAAAGGTGGTAATCGACACGCTGAACGCGCCGCTGATCATCCAAAAGACCGCTTCAATCTTGCCGTCCGCCGACCACGCCGCGGCGGTGCTGGTGCCGTACACATTGACCGCCGACTGAATGATGATGTTGGAAAAATTGTACATCACCGACTGCAAGCCGCCCGGAATCCCCAAGCGAAGCTGCGACCCAAAGACGTTGGCGTGAAAGCGGATGTCCCGCAGCCGGAAGTCGCAGAGTGCGGTGGAACGCATCAGCGTGATGGTCACCAATACCGCACTCACGCCCTGCGCCAATACCGTCGCGATCGCCACCCCGGCGACCCCCATCCGAAATCCCAGCACCGCCACCAAGTCCAAGACGATGTTCACCAGACAGGAAACGATCAAAAAATACAGCGGATAGCGGGAGTTGCCGAATGCCCGCAAAATACCGGACCCGACGTTGAAGACAAAGACAAACAAAATCCCGGCAAAATAGATGCGCAGATAGGTCGTCGAACCCGCCAGCACTTCGTCCGGCGTGTTCATCAGCCGCAAAATCATGGGCGAGCACAAAATGCCAAGCGCCCCAAAGACGATGCTCCCCACAATCGAAAACGCATAGGCCGTGTGGATGGCGTCGTTGACGCGTTCGCGCTGCTGGGCGCCGTAAAACTGCGAAATGATGACCCCGGCGCCGGCGGAAAGCCCCGTAAAGAAGCCGACCACCAGATTCACCATCTGTCCCGACGAACCGCCCACGCTCGCAAGCGCCGCCGTGCCGAGAAAACGCCCCACAATCACCATGTCCACCGTGTTGTAAAGCTGTTGGAAAAAGGTTCCGAACAAAATGGGGAAAAAGAAAATCAACAGCTGTTTCCAAATGACCCCTTCGGTGATTTGATTGCCGACCGCACCTACCC
>CALXIC010000203.1 GCA_944388265.1 uncultured Clostridia bacterium
GAATGGCGCGAGCACGGCCATGTGCACGAAAACTACAACGGCACCACCGGTGAGGGCTGCGATTCCCTGAACAGCGACCGCTTTTATCATTGGGGCGGGCTTCTCAGTTATCTTGCGATGGATGCCGATGTGTAAAAGAAAAAGGCCTTCTAACAGAAGCCGTGCTTGGAAGAGAAAATTGTACCGAATAAAAAAAGCGGAAACAGAAGTTTTCTGTTTCCGCTTTTTGGTTTACAGATTTAAAAGAGCCGTCGCAATGTTGAAGTAAATCAACAGAGAAAGCGCGTCCACAATTGTGGTGATGAAGGGGCTGGACATGACCGCCGGGTCAAAGCCAAGCCGTTTGCAGAGAATCGGCAGCAGACAGCCGATGATTTTTGCACAAAGCACGGTGCAGAGCATCGTCAGGCACACAACCGCTGCCACCATGATGCCGATGTGGTCGAACACCAAAAGTTTTGCAAAGTTTGTGATCGCCAGCGTGACGCCGCAAAGCAGAGCCACGCGGATTTCCTTCCAAAGAACTTTCAGGGTATCCGCATAGTTGATCTCGTTGAGCGAAAGCCCGCGGATGACGGTAACCGATGCCTGGCTGCCGCAGTTGCCGCCGGTGTCCATCAGCATCGGGATATAGGCGGTGAGCGCCACTTGAGTTGCCAGTGCATTTTCAAAACTTGCGATGATCTGTCCGGTAAAGGTGGCGGAGATCATCAAAAGCATCAGCCACGGAATACGGTTGCGCCAGGTTTCAAAAATACCGGTGCGCAGATAGGGCTTTTCCGACGGAAGCATACCGGCCATAATTTCCATGTCCTCGGTGGTTTCTTCCTGCATGACGTCGATGGCGTCGTCGACGGTGATGATCCCGACCAGCCGGTTTTCGTTGTCCACGACCGGAAGGGCGTTGAGGTCGTATTTTTTAAAGAGTTTGGTGACGTTTTCCTGGTCATCCAGCGTCTGTGCCGAGATGACGTTTTCTTCCATCAGATCCTGAATGTCTTCCGATTCATCGTTGATGAGAAGCGTGCGCAGCGAGATGATCCCGATGAGCTTGCGGTTTTTATCGGTGACGTAACAGGTGTTGATGGTTTCCTTGTCCACCCCGTTGCGGCGGATGTGCTTGATGGCGTCGTCCACCGTCATGCTCGGACGAAGGTTGACGTATTCCGTCGTCATAATGCTGCCCGCGCTGTCTTCCGGATATTTGAGGATCTCGTTGATCATCGTGCGGGTTTCGGGGTCTGCCTGGCGCAGAATACGCTGCACCACGTTGGCAGGCATTTCTTCTACCAGGTCTACGGCGTCGTCAACGTAAAGTTCGCTGATGACGTCTTTGAGTTCGTTATCGCTAAATCCCTGAATGAGCAGCTGCTGGCTGTCTTCATCCATTTCAACAAAGGTTTCCGCCGCCGCTTCTTTGGGGAGAAGACGGAACAACAGCGGAAGTTTTTCCTGCGGAAGTTCTGCAAACAGCAGCGCAATGTCGACCGGGTTCATCGTAATCAGAATGTCGCGCAGCGTGGGATATTTTTTTTCTTCCAGCAGGGTGGTGATGGTCTGTTCCATCGAATACGTTTTGTTTGCCATGTCAAATTCCTCCTAACTGAAGTATGATAGGTAGGAAGTATGGTCAAACCCTGGAAAAGTCAAAGAGACGAACCGCAGCAAGGGTTCGGCAAATGCTCTCGACAAGGCCCAGGCTTTGTACCGCTACTACTTCCTGCGTCCATTTCTTTCACCTCATTTTAACTAAAATTCGTCGTGCCATTTTGGCACCATTTAATAGTTTATTCGTTTCAAAATTCTTTGTCAAGCCTTTTTTCGGTTTTTGCATAAACTTGACAAAAGGCACGGCAAAACAGATGGGGGTAACTTGTATTTGTGTCTGGATTTTGCTACAATAATGGACAAAGGAACGATTATGTGGAGGGATTCATATGGGAATTCGAGTTGCTGTGTCGGCGGATGCCGCCGCCATTTTGAACATTTATGCCCCTTATATTACCGACACCATCATCACCTTTGAGCTGGAGGTGCCGTCTGAGGAGGATTTTAGTGCGCGGATGGCGCATGTCCAGTCGTTTTATCCGTGGCTGGTCTGGGAAGAAGAAGGAAAGGTGCTGGGTTATGCGTATGCAGGCCGCGCCGCCAAGCGCGACGCCTACAACTGGAATGCCGAACTTTCCATCTATCTTGCTCCCGAAGCGATGGGACGCGGCATCGGCCGGGCACTGTATGGCTGTCTGATGGATCTTTTGGCGATGCAGGGCATCCAGAATGTGTGGGGCGTGATTGCGCTGCCAAACGATGCCAGCTGTCAGCTGCATGAGTCGATGGGCTTTCGCAAAATGGGGGTGCAGCATCAGTCCGGCTTTAAAATGGGACGATGGATTGACGTCGTCTATTATGAAAAGGCGTTAAGCGATCATCCGCTGCCTGCGCCGCCGCTGCATGCGTTTTCCGATTTGGATGCCGCATCCGTGCAGCAGATTTTAGACCGTTGGGGGAATTTGTCATGATTAAGAATGTGATTTTTGATATGGGACGGGTTATCATCGACTTTGACAGTCATCAGATTTTTGACCCGTATCTGCCGCAGCCGCCGCAGGAAGAGGACCGCAAACTGCTGGAAGACGCGTGTTTTCGCTCGGGCCTTTGGCCGAAACTCGACAGCGGCGAAGTGCAGTGGGAAGAGGATTTGATCCAACCCATCTGCGAAAGACTGCCCGAGCGCCTGCATCCGGCGGCGACCGGCATGCTGCGTCACTGGCATGAGCATTTGGTGACCCGGGACGACACCTTCCATCTGATGAAGGAACTGAAAGAAAACGGTTACCGGCTGTATCTGCTGTCCAATGCGGGGTATTGCTTTGGAAAATACGAACATTCCATTCCGGCATTTCGCTTTTTGGACGGAAAGATCGTTTCCGCCTTTTACGGCAAGGTCAAACCCCAGCCGGAAATTTATCAAACGCTGTTTGATACCTTCCAATTAGATCCTGCGGAATGCTTCTTCATCGACGATCTGAAGGCCAATGTGGAAGCCGGGCAGGCACTTGGCATGGACGGCGCCGTTTACGACAACGATATGCCCAAACTTCGCCGTGTATTAAAGGAAAAGGGCATTCGCGTGTCCACCGATCCGCTGTTCGTACCGGTGAAAACGCCGGAACAGGTTGAAACGCTCTCCGCCCTTTCCGCCGAAATTCAGCGCGATTACTTCCCGGCGATTACCGGCAGCGCACAGGTGGAATACATGCTCGAAAAATTCCAGTCGCCGGCTGCGATTGAAAAACAGCTGGAGGAAGGCTACCTTTATTATTTTATGGAAGAGGACGGAAAATACGTCGGCTTCTTTGGGGCGCATCCCGAAGAATACAAGCTCTTTTTGAGCAAGCTTTACCTGAAAAAGGAATGCCGCGGCAAGGGCTATGCGCGTCAGGCGATGAACTTTTTGCGTTCGATTGCCGAACAGCGCGGGCTTTCGTCCATTTATCTGACCTGCAATAAGGGAAATGCTCCGTCTTTGGCGGCGTATCACAAGATGGGCTTTGTCACGGTGCAGAAAGTGGTCACCGACATCGGCGGCGGCTTTGTGATGGACGACGACGTGCTGGAGCTTTCGGTATGAGTACGCCGGGAACACAAGCGCTTTTGCTTGGCATGAAACGCCTGCGGGCACGTCCCGTGCTGGTGTTTGATGCGGCGCTTTATCTGGGTTTGGAAGGGCTTTTGTATCTGTTGGTACATACCTCGCTTTTTAAGCATGCCTGGCTTTTGACCCTGCCGGTGCATCTGCTGGGAAGTTTTTTGCTCTTTCCGCTGTGGTGCGGCATGCTGCGCAAGGCGCTGAAGGAAGACGAAGAGCGCGCGTGGCTGTTTTCCTGCTATCATTGGCCGGTCTTGCGGGCGATTTTGCCGGTGTGGCGGCGCACGGCGCTGCCCGAACGCATCTTGTATGCAATCTTGCTGTTATTTCAGACGATGATGTTTCAGTCGGGACATCCGGCGCTTTGGTATTTTCCGCTCATTGTGCTGATTTTGCTTTGGATGCTGTGGCTGGAATGGAAGCAATTTTGTCTGTTGGAACGCCGATTAACGCAGCTGGACGGCAAAGTGCTGATGCCGCTCAATCCAAAAGAAGTGGCGCGGTCGGCCAGAAAGCGTCTGCCGCGGTGGGGCTCATTTTTGCTGTGGTTTCTGTTGGGCGCAGCGCTTTTGGGTGCGGTCGGATCGCTGGTTTTGCTCGTGCTCTTGCTGGCAACCGGAGGGTTTTCCTCGTGGATTTTTGACGGACTTTTGTGGATCGGGGGCACGGCGGTGCTGTCGTTTTACCTGACGGGCGGTTTGATGCTGGCGGCTTTGCCGGAAGAATAGATCAGCGTTTCCATGGCGGTTTTCAAAAGAGGCGGATCAGCGTTTTGAGGCGCTTCAGCCGTCCATGGCTTCATTCGAAAGGAAATCCCCGGGATTTTAGACTTCCCGAGGATTCTTTCTTTATCCCGGATCGTTGTATTTCGGTAAGGATCTGGTATC
>CALXIC010000204.1 GCA_944388265.1 uncultured Clostridia bacterium
ACACTGCGGCGGCTGGCTTCCAGCTTTTTCGCTGCGCAAGGCCCGATAAACGCCACCTTTGCAGTCGGGTGCTTGCTCTTAATCAAACGACCGGTCCATACCATCGGCGTCAGCGTCATGGAAATACAATCCTTATATTCCGGGAACTGTTTTTTCGCCATGTCCGACCATGCCGGACAGCACGAGGTTCCCATAAAGGGCAGTTTTTCCGGCACATTTTCCACAAAATCCCGCGCTTCCGATACTGCGCAGAGGTCTGCGCCAATCGCTACTTCGATGACGTCGGCAAAGCCAAGGGCTTTGAGCGCCGCACGCAATTTTTCCGGCGTCACTTTCGGCCCAAATTGGCCGACAAACGCAGGTGCCACTGCCGCATACACGCGTTCACCCTGTTTCATGGCATGAATCAGCTGGAAAATCTGACCTTTATCGGCAATCGCACCAAACGGGCAGTTGACCAGGCACTGTCCGCAGGACACGCATTTGTCGTAATCGATCTGCGCACGTCCGAATTCGTCCGAGCTGATTGCGTTCATCCCGCAGGAAGAGGTGCAGGGACGTTCCTGTTTGATGATGGCGTGATACGAACAAGCATCCATGCAGCGTCCGCAGGAAATGCACAAATTCGGATCGATGTGTGCGCGTCCGCCCGACAGCGTAATCGCCGCTTTGGGGCACACTTCTTTACACGGATGTGCCAGACATCCCTGACATCCGTCGGTGACATAAACACGTTTTTCCGGGCAGGCATGGCAGGCAAACTTGATGATATTGATCAACGGAGGATCGTAATACTTGCTGGCAATGACGCTTTCTTCAATGCCGTCGGAAATCGGCGCCGATTCAGCAGCCGTACGGACGGGAAGGCCAATCGCCAAACGAAGACGTTCCCCTACAATGGCACGTTCCAAGAAAACGCTGTCGCGATAGGACGCCGTTTCTCCGGGAATGATTTTAAAGGGCAGCTGTTCCATCTTTTTCGCATAATCGCCGCCTTCATACGCCATACGCGCGACCTCTGTAAAAATCTTTCTCCGAATTTCGGTAACGGACGTATCAATTCCTCTCATGAAATGATCCACCTCTCTCATTCTTCTGTGTTTTGAGCATTTGATTTTCGCTTTGCTTCTTTATGTACTATATTATACTGATTTTTTCTCATCCTGACAATAGTTTCACAGAAAAAAAGCCATATTCCTTTCAAAAGGAATATGGCTTTGCATTTTTTTATTCCAATTCCAGCGATCCGGTGTACAGCTGGTAGTAAGTGCCTTTCTGCGCAATCAATTCTTCATGCGTTCCGCGTTCGATGATTCGACCATGATCAAGCACCCTGATCGCATTGGAGTTTTGCACCGTGCTCAAACGGTGGGCAATGACAAATACTGTACGTCCGGTCATCAGCGCATCCATGCCGCGCTGAACGATCGCTTCGGTACGGGTATCGATCGAGCTGGTTGCTTCGTCCAGAATCATCACCGGCGGATCGGCTACCGCTGCACGGGCAATGGCCAGCAACTGACGCTGCCCCTGCGACAAGCTGGCGCCGTTTCCGGAAAGCGGCGTATCATAACCCAGCGGCAGACGGGTGATAAAATCGTGCGCGCCGGCAAGCTGTGCCGCGGCAATGCATTCTTCATCCGTCGCATCCAGCCGTCCGTAACGGATGTTATCCATGACCGTACCGGTAAACAAGTTGGTTTCCTGCAGTACGATGCCGAGGCTTCGGCGCAAATCCGCTTTTTTGATTTTGTTGATGTTGATGCCGTCGTAACGGATTTTGCCATCCGCAATATCGTAGAAGCGGTTGATCAGGTTGGTGATCGTCGTTTTGCCGGCCCCGGTGGAACCGACAAACGCCACTTTCTGTCCAGGTTTTGCATACAGCGAAATATCGTGCAGGACAATCTTTTCATCCGTATAACCAAAATCCACATCAAAGAGCCGCACATCCCCCTGAAGACGGGTGTAGGTCACCGTGCCGTCGCCATGCGGATGTTTCCATGCCCAAACGTTGGTCCGTTCTTCGCATTCTTCCAGACTGCCGTCCGCTTTTTCTCTGGCGTTGACCAGCGTGACGTAACCCTCGTCCGTTTCCGGCTGTTCATCGATCAGGTCAAAAATACGGTTCAAACCGGCAATCCCCATGACCACGGAGTTGAGCTGGCTGGACACCTGGCTGATGCTGCCGCAGAACTGTTTGGTCATATTCAAAAACGGAACCACAATACTGATGCTGAACGCCAAGCCGGAAATGCTGGCATTCGGAACATTTTCCAACAGCAAGGTGCCGCCGATGAGTGCTACGATTACATACAGCACGTTCCCGATGTTGTTGAGCACCGGCATAAGCATATTGGCGTAGCGGTTTGCTTTCTCCGCATCGGCAAAGAGCGCATCGTTGATTTGATCGAACTGTTCGCAGGCTTTTTCTTCATGACAGAACACTTTGACGACTTTCTGGCCGTTCATCATTTCTTCGACGAAACCTTCGGTGCGTCCAAGCGCCTGCTGCTGACGAACAAAATAGCGGGACGAATTGCCGCCGATTTTCTTGACGACAAAGGTAATGCAGATGACACCCGCTATCACAACCAGCGTCAGCCACAGGCTGTAATAGAGCATGATGCCCAACACGGTGAGCACCGTGACCATCGAGATCGTCAGCTGCGGGAAGCTTTGCGAAATCATCTGACGCAGCGTGTCGATGTCGTTGGTGTAATAACTCATGACGTCGCCGTGATTGTGTGTATCAAAATAGCGGATCGGAAGTTTCTGCATGCCGCTGAACATCTTTTCACGCATTTTTGCAAGGGACCCCTGCGTGATGACCGCCATCATCTGGTTGTAGGCAAAGCCGGCAATCAAGCTCAGCACATAAAAGAAAGCCAAAATGCCAACGAGTTTTAAAATCTGACCGGATATTGCCGACCACTCCGCCGCCTGCCAATTCGCTTCCAAAACTGCAATGACTTTTTGCATAAAGATGGAAGGAATGGAGCTGACCACTGCATTGAACAAAATGCAGACGATGACCACCGGCAGCAGCACGGGATAGAATTCAAACAACGTTTTAAACAGCCGCGGAAGCACACTCATACCCTGCGTGCGTTTTGCCTGTTTTTTATTGGTCATGTTCGTCACCTCCCACTTTGTTCTGCGAATAGTAAACTTCGCGATAGATTTCATTGGAGCGCAGCAGTTCTTCATGCGTACCCACTGCATCGATGCGGCCGCCGTCCATCACGACAATGCGGTCTGCATCCTGAATAGACGCCACACGCTGTGCAATGATAATTTTGGTGGTTTCCGGAATGAATTCGCGGAAGCCCTGACGAATCAGCGCGTCGGTACGGGTATCGACCGCAGTGGTGGAGTCGTCCAAAATCAAAATCTTCGGTTTTTTCAGCAACGCACGGGCGATGCAAAGACGCTGTTTCTGACCGCCGGACACGTTCGTGCCGCCCTGTTCGATGTAGGTGTCGTAGCCGTGCGGGAACTGCTGGATGAATTCATCCGCCTGTGCCAAGCGGCAGGCTTCTTCCAATTCGGCATCCGTTGCCTGTTCATTGCCCCAGCGCAGGTTTTCCTTAATCGTACCGGAGAACAATTCGTTTTTCTGCAAAACCACCGACACCTGGTTACGCAGCGTTTCCAAATCATAATCCCTGACATCGACGCCGCCGATGCGCACCGTGCCTTCCGTCGCATCATACAGACGCGGAATAAGCTGGATCAAACTCGATTTGGAAGAACCGGTGCCGCCTATCATCCCAATGACTTCGCCCGAGCGGATGTGCAAATCCACATCGGCCAGCGCCATGCGTTTGGCTTTCTTGGAATACCGGAAGCTGACGTGATCGAAATCAATCGAACCGTCGCGCACTTCTTTGACCGGATTTTCCGGGTTTTTGAGCACGCTTTCTTCACTGAGCACTTCCACAATACGTTCTGCCGATTCGGTCGCCATCGTAATCATAACAAACACCATCGACAGCATCATCAGGCTCATCAAAATCTGGAAGCTGTAGGTCAAAAGGGACGACATCTGCCCGATGTCCAAAGCCAAGCCCTGCGTGGTAATCACCAGATAGGAACCGAAGGACAGCACAAACACCATCACCACATAAATGCAAAACTGCATCAGCGGATTGTTGAGCGCCAAAATGCGTTCGGCACGGGTAAAGTCGGTTTTCACGTCTTCTGCCGCATCATAAAATTTCTTGGTTTCGTAATCTTCACGCACATACGATTTCACGACACGCATCCCGCGGATATTTTCCTGAATGGAGCTGTTGAGCGCATCGTATTTGCGGAACACACGACGAAACAGCGGCATCGTTTTGCGGATGACCGCAGCCAACCCAAGAGCCAGAATCGGAATCGTTACCAGAAAGATCAGCGCCATCTTGCCGCCCATCACAAAGCCCATCACAAACGAGAAAATGAGCATCAGCGGGCAGCGGATCGCTGTACGGACAATCATCATGTACGCCATCTGCACGTTGGTAACGTCGGTCGTCAAACGGGTCACCAAACTGGAGACGGAGAATTTATCAATGTTTTCAAATGAAAAGCGCTGAATGTTATAAAACATATCTTTGCGCAGGTTGCGCGCAAACCCGCAGCTTGCCGTCGCACAGGATGCACCGGCCAGCGCACCGAATGCAAGCGAGAGCGCCGCCATGACGATCAACACCACGCCGAACCACAAAAGCTCACGCATCGAGCAGCCGGCCTTGATCCGGTTGACCAATTCCGCCGTGACAAATGGAATGATACATTCCAATACCACTTCGCCGGAAACCAAGATAGGGGCCATCAGCGAAGGTTTTTTGTACTCGCGAATACTTTTCGCCAATACCTTTATCATATTCATCTTCCTTTCTTGGCATCAACACAAATTAATTTGTTATGATGCGAACTATTTATTGAAAATAAAACAAACAGTTTACACTGTTTCTTTTATTCATCCAAATTATCCGACATACGGCTGACAATCTCCTGAAACAGCTGAAGCTGTCCGGCAGAAAGGCCTGCCGTCAACAATTTTTCGATCTCATCGATGCCCTGATGGATTTGATCATCCAACTGTTTGGCCTTTTCCGTGGGAATCAGATTTTTCAATCGGCCGTCCTCTTTCATGCTTTCTCTTCGAATTACGCCGTTTTTCTCCAGTAATTTTAAAATGCCGGTTGCCGTGGAACGGCTCAGTTCAAACGCTTCCTCCACGTCGCGCTGAAACACCGGACCTTTTGAATAATGCGTCAGAATATAGTGAAGCACCATACTCTGCACACCGGTCAGCCCGGCATCCGCCAGCAAAAGATTGAGTCTCTTTTTTACTTTGTGGGCCAACAAGTTGATCCATGCGCCATAATGCCGTTCCATGTCGTCGCTCCTTATTGTTCGTATGCAAACAATATTTTACTGAGAATTTGGAAATTTGTCAAGGGGCAGTAAGAATAAAAAAAGACCGATTTTCCCGCTTCATCATGGCAAAAAGTGACCAAGAAAAAGAGGAATCCGCACCGTACGAATTCCTCTTTTTCATTTATTCTCACATCTTATATGCATATTCATCAGCATATGTTTAAGACAAGACATGCTTTTTTCAAACACTCCGCTTATCCGCTGCCCGTTTATTTTGTCCCTTCTAAATATACGTCCTTATTCTTTTCCAAATCCGTTCAACCACGCCCGCTCTTCAAACGGTTTTTTTGCCACACGACGCACCGGTTCCGCCGGATAGCCCACCGGAAGAGCGCAGACCAGCTCATATCCCTCCGGTACACCCAAGCGCTGGGCGATTTTTTGTCCTAAATGATCGTCATCGGTCAAATGTCCTTCATACCAGCAGCTTTCCATCCCAAGTTCCAGTACTGCAAGCAGCATATTTTCGATGGCAGCCGCATAATCCTGCACATTGAAGCATTTCCCGCGATAAGCCGGAACCGCTTGAGTCAGCACAAAAATAGCGGCAGGCGCCGTCTGAAAAATCGGCGGATCGATGAGCGCTTTGATTTCCGCAAGCAGCGCCGGATCATCGACTGCAATCAGCGACGTCGTCTGCTTGTTGCATCCAGACGGTGCCGCAAGACCTGCTTTCATAATCATCATCAGATCCTCCCGCGACACCGGCCGGTTCTGATAACGTCCCCGATAACTGGTGCGTTCGAAAGTTGCCTGCGAAATATTCATAAAAATCCCCCTTCTGTCTCTCATGAAAAATGCGAAGTTTCGGTTGGTTTTGTTTTAATCAGACGCAGCACCAGCGAATCATCCAGCGGATAGGATTGATAGGGTGCCGCAACCGCATCTTCATAGTAAGCACCCGCGCCGTCGGGAAGATAGCCGCGTTTGATGTACATCCGCTGTGCACTGCCATATCCGCTGTGCAGCCCGACCGACAGGCGCACGGTATCCCCGGCTGAAAAGCCAACTGTTCCGCTTGATCCATCAATTGACTGCCGATGCCCTGTCTTCGATACGGTTCCAACACGCCGACATCCACCAGTTTCGGCACTTCGTGCCAATAAATGTTGAGATAACCGACCGCCTGTCCGTCCACTTCCGCTACCAGGGCGGCGGAACGACCCGCTTCCTTCCCCTTCGTGTTCTGAAACTATGCTCATTATAGTACACACCTTGCTGCCTTTCAATCGGCAAAATGCTTTAAATTCGATCCCCTTCTTCGGCAAAGCGGATCCAGCCAGACTTTGCAGGCAGAACCATCCGTTTGAAAAACGCATAGGATGGGCAAAGAAAAAAGGAGGGGTCCTTATGCATGCAGTATGGAAACGCCTGCTGCAAAAAATAAACAGCATCTGCTTGGTTGATCGGCTGCTCTTCCTCTTTATGGGTATGTTCTATCTCTACATAGGCGTCCATCTACTGACCGGTGCCATCTCTTTGGATCATGCGCATCCAACCGATGTCATTGTCCGAACTTCGGCCGCTGCGATTTTCGGTTATTTTATCAGCGCCAATTTTTCCCCATCCAATACGGCTGCCAGGACTATATCGCAGACTCCAGAACCGCAGCCGC
>CALXIC010000205.1 GCA_944388265.1 uncultured Clostridia bacterium
CTCGGCATCCCCGCCTACAACTGGTGGAACGAAGCGCTGCACGGCGTTGCCCGCGCCGGCACCGCCACCATGTTCCCGCAGGCCATCGCACTCGCCGCCATGTTTGACGACGACAAGATTCAGGAAATCGGCGACATCATCTCCACCGAAGCGCGTGCGAAATACAACATGCAGTCCGCCTTCGGCGACCGCGACATCTACAAGGGTCTCACCCTCTGGAGCCCGAACATCAACATCTTCCGTGACCCGCGCTGGGGACGTGGCCACGAAACCTACGGCGAAGACCCCTACCTCACCACCCGTCTGGGCGTGCGCTTCATCGAAGGGATTCAGGGCGACGGCAAATATCTGAAAGCGGCCGCCTGCGCCAAACATTTTGCGGTGCATTCCGGTCCGGAAAGCATCCGTCATGAATTTGATGCCGTCGCTTCCAAAAAAGATATGGAAGAAACCTATCTTCCCGCGTTTGAAGCCGCCGTCAAAGAAGCAAAGGTCGAAAGCGTCATGGGCGCTTACAACCGCACCAACGGCGAACCGTGCTGTGCGCATACCGAACTGATGGAGCATATCCTGCGGGGAAAATGGGGCTTTGACGGTCACTTTACGTCCGACTGCTGGGCGATCCGCGATTTCCATACCCACCACATGGTCACCAAAACCGCACCCGAATCGGCAGCGCTCGCCCTCAAAAAGGGCTGCGACACCAACTGCGGCAACACCTACCTCCATTTGATGGAAGCCTATCAGGAAGGGCTGGTCACTGAAGAGGACATCACGATTGCATGCGAACGCCTGATGCGTGCGAGAATGCGCCTTGGTCTCTTTGACAGCAACTGCCCCTACGATCAGATCCCGTATGAAGAAGCGGCATCCCCCGCACACGAAGCGGTTTCGCTCGAAGTCGCCGAAAAATCAATGGTGCTTTTGAAAAACAACGGCATTTTGCCACTGGATGCCAAGAAACTCAAAAACGTGGCGGTCATCGGGCCGAACGCCGACAGCAAGCTGTTTTTGAAGGGCAACTATTTCGGCACCGGTTCGCATTACGTCACCCTGCTGGACGGCATCCGTAACGCCGTGGGCGAAGATACCCGCGTCTTCTATTCGGAAGGCTGCCACATCAGCAAGGACCGCGTGGAAGCGCTGGCCATGCCGGACGACCGTCTGGCGGAAGCGGACGCGATGGCGCGCCGGGCCGACGTGGTGTTCCTCTGCCTGGGGCTCGACTCCATGTTGGAAGGGGAAGAAGGCGACGCTTCGAACTTCGACGCCAGCGGCGATAAATTGAATCTCGAACTGCTGCCGCAGCAGCAAAAACTGCTGGAAACGGTCGTCGCTGCCGGCACACCGGTGGTGCTCCTGCTGGGCGCCGGGTCTGCCATGGCGATCCCCTATGCGGACGAACACTGCGCGGCCATCCTCGACGTGTGGTATCCGGGAAATCTCGGCGGCACGGCGGCTGCCAACATCCTCTTCGGCAAAGCATCCCCCTGCGGAAAACTTCCGGTCACCTTCTACCACAGCACCAGCGATCTGCCGGAATTCACCGATTACAGCATGAAAAACCGTACCTACCGCTACTATCAGGGCGAAGTACTCTATCCGTTTGGCTATGGCCTGACCTACGGGGATACGGCGGTCACCAATGCGGCAGTCGATGCGGCATCCAAAGAAGGCGTTTCGCTGACGGTCACGATCGAAAACCATTCGGATCTGGCGCAGGACGATGTCGTGCAGTGCTATCTGAAAGCGCTCGACACCGAAAACGAAGTGCCAAACCACCATCTGGCAGCTTTCCGTCACGTCTCGCTTGCCGCGCACGAAGCGAAAACCTTGCAGCTGACCATTGCGCCGCATGAGCTCGCGGTCGTCAACGACGAAGGGGTGCGCTCCATCGAAGGCAACCGCTATACGCTGTGGGTCGGCACTTCGCAGCCGGACGAACGCAGCGTCGCACTGACCGGCAAACGCCCGATCGAACTCACCTTCATGCTGAATGATTAAGGAGGAATCCTCATGTATTTTATCGGTATTGACCTTGGCACCTCGGCGGTCAAACTGCTGCTGTGTGACGAAACGGGTGCGATTCAAAACGTGACCACCCGCGAATATCCCCTTTCCTTCCCGCATACCGGCTGGTCGGAACAGGCGCCGGAAGACTGGTGGACCAACACCGTCGACGGCATGCACGAACTGCTCGAAGGATTTGACGCCTCGAAGGTCGCGGGCATCAGCTTCGGCGGTCAGATGCACGGACTCGTGGTGCTCGATACAAACGACCAGGTGCTGCGTCCCGCCATTTTGTGGAACGATAACCGCACCGTGAAAGAAAATGATTATCTGAACAACACCATCGGCAAAGAAACCCTTTCCGCCTATACCGGAAACATCTCCTTTACCGGCTTCACCGCACCGAAACTGCTGTGGATGAAGGAAAACGAACCGGAACTCTTTGCCAAAATTGACAAGATCATGCTGCCCAAAGACTATTTGGCGTACCGCATGACCGGGGTGCACTGCACCGACATGTCGGATGCCTCCGGCTTTTTGTTGCTCGACGTCAAAAACCGCAGATGGTCGAAAGAAATGCTCGACATCTGCGGCGTGACCGAAGCACAGATGCCCAAACTCTTTGAAAGCTACGAAGCGGTCGGCACGCTGCTGCCCGAAGTGGCCAAAGAACTGGGGCTTTCCGAACAGGTCATCGTGGCCGCTGGGGCCGGCGACAACGACGCCGCCGCGGTCGGCACCGGCACGGTGGGCGAGAACGCCTGCAACCTCTCGCTCGGTACCTCGGGCACC
>CALXIC010000206.1 GCA_944388265.1 uncultured Clostridia bacterium
GTGATTCTGGTAGGCATATTGGGCCGCAGGCAAAAGCAGCAAAGCCAGGTCTGAACCCCCTTAGCGCAAAGTGAACCCCCTAACGCCAAAGGGGGTTCATTTGTATCACAATTAGGGTCATTTTCCAAAACTGGACACTAATTTTGATACAGGAGTATCTTGGTTGGTGTCCAGTTTTTTATTTTAGCGCATAGAAAGGGTGGGTAGGAATATGGAATTTCGAAAAGTATTTGACACGATCCCGGAGCAGTTTGATCGGTATCGTTCCCGTTATACCGAGCGGCTTTTTTCCGATCTCATTGCATATGCTGCAATTGGTCCAGGTAAGACGGTGTTAGAACTTGGACCGGGAACCGGTCAGGCAACCGACCCTGTACTAAACACCGGTTGTGACTACCATGCCATTGAACTTGGCGAGCATTTATACGAGAAGATGATACAAAAATACGGGAACTATCCAAATTTCAGCATCATCCATGATGACTTTATCACCCATGATTTTGGCAATCAGAAATTTGATCTGATTTATTCCGCGGCAACGATTCAATGGATTCCGGAAGAAATCGCTTTTTCCAAAACTTTTGAACTGCTAAAGCCGGGCGGCACATTGGCCATGATGCTGACAAAAGGGGATTATAAAACGCCCAATGAAGAGTTGTATCACCACATTCAACAGGTTTATTCGAAATATTATAAACCTGCAATAGAATATCAACACGGTTCTTTCGGTTATACCCATGCGCCGGATTATGGCTATGTTGATTTTGAAATGCGCGAATATCGCGGAAAACGTGAATTTACCGCAGAGGAATATGTGGCTTATTGCGGTACGCATTGTGATCATCTTGTGATTCCGGAGCCTTATAAAAGTAACTTATTTGCTGGTCTGAAAAAAGCGGTATTGGATGCTGGAAACCGGATGGTGTTTGATGATACCTATGTGCTTTACCTCACGCGTAAACCACCTGTTGATGAAGGATCGAATTGTAGGTTGAAAAAATGAGATTGTTTCACGTCAGCGAAGAGCCTGATATCGAGGTGTTTGTGCCTCGCCTTCCGACTCGTACCGATTTGGACCAGACCGTTGGGCTGGTTTGGTCGATCGATCAGAAAAGATTGCCGAATTTTCTCGTACCTCGAGATTGTCCGCGGATCGGCTATTATGTAGGATCGCAAACAACGATAGCCGATCGGCAGCGTTTTTTCTCTTCTTTCAGTGCAACTCATGCAATTATCCTGGAAAATCGATGGTATCAAAGGATTCTCGGTACTACGTTATATTTGTATGAGTTTGATGAAGATGATTTTGTGCTGCTGGATGATGTAGCTGGGTACTACGTGGCAAAAACGACCCAATATCCGAAAAGGCGAATCGAAGTAACCGGTTTGTTTTCTGAACTGATTCGCCGGAATGTAGAAATTCGAATGGTTGATTATCTTTGGGAGATGGCGGATGCTGTTCGAAATTCTACGTTGAATTGGTCTTTGTGCCGTATGGCAAATGCTGCCTTGAGGCCAAAATAACAAACGACTCATGTTTATTCATGATGTAATCCGAGTGTTCTTTGGAACACTCGGATTTTTTTATGCTTTTTTACAGGTATAGCACAACTTGACAAATGGAGCAAAGCGTGTTAATACATCGCATACGATGTATCGCATGCGATATATAAGGAGGAAGCAACGTGATTCATTCCAAACAATTTAAAACAGCATCCTTGATTGTAAAGCTGGGCAATGCGGTGACCTATTACCGCAATTTGAAGATGGAAAGTCTGGATTTGACGTCGGTGCAAAGCGACGCGATGATTGCCATTTACCGCAATCCGGGCATTACGGCAACGCAGCTGAAAGAACATCTGCGCTTGTCACAATCCACCGTCGCGGGAATCATTGCGCGGCTGGAAAGCAAGGACCTGATTCAAAAAGTAGCGGATCAGGAAGATGCCAGAAAATTCATTCTGGTGCCGACCGAGCAGGGCATGCGCTTGGAACAGCCGCTGCGCGAAACGGCGCTGGATACGCAGCAGTTTTTAGTTGCCGGCATGAGTGAAGCGGAACAGGCGGAATTTGATCGTCTGCTGCAGATAGCGTTGGATAATATGAACCGTGTGCGGACAGATAAGAAATCGCTTGGTTAAAGCGTTGGATGTGGTAGAAAAGATGGATGAAGGAGAATAACGAACTATTTACCACCATGCCGGTGGGGAAGGCGGTTGCACGACTTGCCATTCCAACGGTTGTCAGCCAGATCATTGTCATTTTGTACAGTATGGCGGACACCTTTTTCATTGGTCAAACGGGCGACCCGAACCAGTTGGCAGCGTTGTCGATTGCATTCCCGATTTTTACATTGCTCACCGCAGTCGCCAACTTGTTTGGCATCGGCGCAAACAGTTTGATCGCCAGAAGCTTGGGACAGAATGATGAAAAAACAGCGAAAAAGGCTTCTTCTTTCTGCTTTTGGGCAAGTATTGTGGTCACGTTGGTTTTGTCCGTGGCGCTTGCACTGTTTATGAAACAGATTTTGACCTTTGTGGGAGCAGATGAACTGACTTACGCGCCGACCAAAGATTATTTGACTTACGTGTTTGTCATCGGGGGCATCCCCACGGTTGCAGGATTGGTGCTGGGCCATTTGGTTCGTGCAGTAGGCCGTACCAGAGAAGCCGGCATTGGTTTGGCCATCGGCGGTATCTTGAATATCATTTTGGACCCGGTATTCATTTTTATTTTTCACATGTGGGTGTTGCCGGTGCCGCAGTTGCAACGGGCCTTTCCAATACCATCTCTTTGGTTTACTTTTTGGTTGTTCTCTTCCGGATGGGAAAGGGAACCTGCATCACCATCGCGCCGAAACATTTTTCGTTGGAAAAGAAGGTATCGCTTGGTATCTTGTCGGTCGGGTTCCCGGCAGCCATTTCCGTTATGCTGGTATCCTTCTCGATCTCTTTGCTGACGGCGCTGCTGCTTCGTCATGAAGGCGGGAACGTATTGGCCGCCGCTTATGGCGTTACGGCAAAATGCGGCACGGTTGCTCTGCATATCAGCATCGGCATTGCACAGGGCGTTATGCCGCTTATTGGATATAGCTACGGTGCAAAAGATCACAAACGTGTGCACGACGTGACGAGATTGTCCTTTATTATTTTGTGGATTTTCTCCATTCTCTTTTTGGTACTGGTACAGTTTATTCCAGATACGATCATCCGTCTGTTCATTGACGACGCCGAAACGATTGCCGTCGGCGGTGATTTTATCCGCCGCTGGTCGTGGTGTGCGATTGGCATGTGCTTGGTTGCGATGTACGACTCCATTTTCCAGGCGGTCGGCAAATGGAAAACCTCGCTTTTTGTTGCAGTTCTTCGTTTTTGCATCATTTTCCCCTGCTTGTGCTTCGGTCTGGACGCGTTGTTTGGCTCGGCCGGGTTGATGTGGGTACAGCCGATTACGGATACCCTTGCCCTTTTGATCGCCATGGCGTTTTTCAAGCACTTCAAAAAATCGTTGTCTCATACGCCGGAAGCGGAAACAGAAGTATCGGTATTGCCCGCTTCGGTCAACCGTGTCATCACCATCAGCCGTCAGTTTGGCAGCGGTGGCAGAACCATCGGCAAGGAGGTGGCGGAAAAACTTGGCATCCCCTGCTACGACAGTGAATTGATTGAAAAGATTGCCGCACAGAGCGGTTTTGCGAAAGAATACGTCGAAAAATACGGCGAATATGCACTCTCCGATAAGCTTTACGAAAATGCAGTGGCCGGACGTGGACGGGACGGCCAGTCTCCGGCGGATAAACTTTGGCTGGCACAGAAAAAAGTGGTCACCGATTTGGTGAAAGACGGGCCGTGCGTCATCGTTGGGCGGTGTGCCGACTACATTTTGCGCAATCGTGCGGATTGCTTGACGGTGTTCGTCCATGCGTCCGACGAACAGCGCGCACAGCGCATTGTTTCGGTTTATGGACAGCGGGAAGAATCTCCGGCACAGCGGCTGCATGACAAGGACAGCAAACGAAAAGCTTATTACGAACTTTATACGGGAACCACTTGGGGCGAAGCAGACAACTATGAACTTTGTCTGGACAGCGGAAAAATCGGCATCGACGGATGTGTCAACATCATCGCCGAACTGTATCAGCGTGAATCTCAGCCGGCACCGGCGGAAGCTTCGTCCAAGGTGCAGGCGGCAGTCGTGTAATCGGCAGATCAGAGCTTCAAAAAAGACCGCATTCATTTGAATAAAATGTGCGGCAAAGGGCAGAATAGTTTCACAAACAGACGGGCAGTAGATAGGAACCAACTGCCCGTCTATTTGTTGTTTTAGCCTATTTTATTTGCTAAGAAATCACTATTCATTTTTTGTATTTTCTTTGTCAATGGAACCGGTAACAAATGGGAAAAATAGATAAAAATGACCTTGTTTTATGAGTAATGCACACAAAGAATTGTATTTTTGAAAATAATTATGCTATTTTGATGAATTTCTGAAGGAGATCTGTTATAATAAAAAATATGCAGGCGGTTTGATGCCGCCGATACAAACGATGGGGGAGGAGGAACAGTTTGCGGCCGATCCGGAACAAGATGTAGGGCCGTTTGGAACGTACAGTGAGTAAAAAACTGTGGTGGCGGATGTTTTGTGCCGCGCCGGTCAACGGATCAGCGGGCGGCAAAAAAGATCGGCAGAAAACGATGCGATTGGTACGGTGTGTCATGAATATTGATGGTACGGTAAAAAAAGAAACAAAGTATATAGCACTTTGGACAGCAATTTTGAGTCTGCTGCTGCAGGCGGTGTTTTTAGTCATGGATGCCTGGGGGATCGATGTACTGCTGGGCAACCTGTTTGGCGGATGCATCGCGGTGCTCAATTTCTTCCTGCTTGGTTTGACGGTGCAAAACGCCGTCAAAAAATCGGAAGAAGACGCCAAAAAAACCATGAAAATCTCGCATACCTATCGAAATCTTTTGGTCTTGGCGGCAGCGGCGCTGGCAATTGTTTTACCGTGTTTTCATACATGGGCGGCGATCATTCCTCTGTTATTTCCAAGGATTGCCATTGCACTGCGTCCGTTGATGGATAGGGCCAAAAAAGAAACCGAATGATTGCGGGAGGGATGTTGATTATGAAAGAAAAAAGCCGCCGTTTTTTGGCGGTGGATATCGCCTATCTTGGACTGATGATTTTGCCCATTGTCGCTGGGATCGTGTTAAAGGTCTTGACGAAACCGGCAAGCGATAGCATCGAGATTACAGGGGCGCAAATTTATCGGACGATACCCATGCCGGTTCAGGATTTGGTGATTACGGAATCACAAATCAATTCCTGGCTTGTGATGGTCGCGATTTTGGGTCTTTGCCTGTTTTTGACGCATGGACTCAGCACCAGAAAAGCAGGGGTTCGTCAGCATGTGGCGGAATGGATCGTCGAAACGGTGGATCGCTTGGTTCAGGACAGCATGGGAACCTATTTTATGGGGTTTGCTCCGTTTGTGATCGCGATTTTGTCGCTTTCCGCGTTCTCCAGTCTGGTGACGCTGTTTGGGCTGTATGCGCCGACGTCGGACTTGAATGTGGTGGCCGGCTGGGCGGTGTTGGTGTTCGTGCTGATTACCTATTATAAGTTCAAGTGCGGACCGCTGCAGTATTTGAAGAGCTTTGCGGAACCTGTGCCGTTTTTGGCGCCGCTGAACATCATCAGCGAGGTGGCAACCCCGGTTTCCATGGCGTTTCGTCATTACGGAAACGTGCTTTCGGGATCGGTCATCTCCGTATTGGTGGCCTATGCGCTGCAAGCCCTTTCCAATTTGGTGTTGGGGTGGCTTCCGGGCGTTTTGGGAGAATTTCCGTTTTTGCAAATCGGGCTTCCGGCGGTGCTGTCGGTGTACTTCGATGTATTCAGCGGTTGTTTGCAGGCATTTATTTTTGCCATGCTCACGATGATGTATGTTTCGGGTGGCTTCCCGAGTGATTTGTATTTTGCCCGTCAGGCAGAAAAACAACAGAAAAAGATGAAAACGAAAAAAATGGAGGTTATGTAATCATGTTGGAATTGGCGATTGGTATCATTTTAGGCGGTTGTGCACTGGGCGCTGGCTGCGCCATGATCGCAGGCATTGGCCCTGGTATCGGGGAAGGGAATGCGGTAGCAAAGGCTTGTGAAGCGATTGGCCGTCAGCCGGAAAGCAAGAGTGCGGTTACCAGCACGATGCTCATGGGTTGTGCGATTGCAGAAACGACCGGTCTTTACGCATTGGTCATTGCCATTTTGCTGTTGTTCGTAGCGCCGAATATTTTGGTGGATATTTTGCTCAAAGCAGTAGGAATGTAAGACGAGGGGAAGCATATGCAAAATTTGGATGTCATATCGGTCAATATATGGCAGATTTTGATTTCTCTGATCAATCTTGTATTGCTCTTTTTGATGATTCGAAAATTTTTGTATCAACCGGTCAAGAACGTTTTGGCAAAACGTCAAAGCGAACTGGATAAACAGTACGAAGCGGCCGAAGAAGCGTCGCGCGCGGCCGAAGAAAGCCGTGCAAAATGGGAAGAAACCCTTTCCGGTGCGAAGGCACAGGCGGATGAAATGATTGAACAGGCCGCACAGACGGCCAAATGGCGCGGGGAAACGATTGTCGACGAAGCCAAATCGCAGGCGGCCGGCATTGTCCGGCAGGCGGAGCAGGAAGCACAACTTGAACGCCAGAAAGCGCTGGACGACATCAAGCGCGAAATCGTGGAAGTTTCCGGGGCTTTGTCCGAAAAGGTACTGGAACGTGAAATCAATGAAGACGACCACCGTGCTTTGATCGATTCGTTTATCGAAAAGATAGGTGAAAACCATGAATGAGATCGGGAAAGAGTATGGAACCGCGCTTTTTACGTTGGCTTGTGAGGAGAATTGTCAGGAGCTTTGCGCAGATGGTTTGCAAGCCGCTGCTCGGGCGTTTGAAGAACATCCCGATTACCTGCAACTCTTGTCCTCTCCAAGCATCGCACTTCCGGAGCGGCTCTCTTCTTTGGATGCGGCGTTCAAAGATAAGTTGCCGGAATATGTGCTGTCCTTGCTGAAACTGATGTGTCAGAAACGGCGCATTCAGTATTTTTCGGATGCACAGGAAGCATATGATGAGCTGTGGAAGGCGTCGAAACAGATCCGGAAAATTACGGTGAAAAGCGCCGTTCCCTTAACGGATCTGCAAAAGAAGCAGTTAAAAGAAAAATTGGAAGCAATCAATCACTGCTCGACAGAGATTCATTATCTGATCGACCCGGCACTGCTCGGCGGGATCGTGGTAGAGACCGAAGACCGGGTGCTGGACGGAAGTGTGAGGAATCGTCTGCAGCAGGTAAAAGAAGTGATGATTATATGAGCACGAGAACAGAAGAAATTAGTAACGTCATAAAAGAACAGATTAAAAATTATCAGTCTCACATTGAGATGAAGGAAACCGGTACGGTCATTCTGGTCGGTGACGGGATTGCACGTGTATACGGCCTGCGGGACTGCATGGCAAACGAGCTGCTCGAATTTGAAGACGGTACCTTCGGCATGGCGCAAAACCTGGAAACGGAAACGGTTTCAGTCGCGCTGCTTTCCGACCAAAACGATATTCGCGAAGGAACCACGGTGCGCCGCACCAACCGGCTGCTTTCGGTTCCGGTAGGGGAAGCGATGCTCGGCCGCGTGGTCAATGCGCTCGGATCGCCCATCGACGGCAAAGGCCCCATCGTCACCGAACACACCCGCCCGATTGAATCGGAAGCGCCCGGCATCATCGAACGCCAGAGCGTGTCCGTTCCGCTTCAGACCGGGATTAAGGCGATCGACAGTATGATTCCGATTGGCCGCGGCCAGCGCGAACTCATCATCGGCGACCGCCAGACCGGGAAAACGGAAATTGCGATCGACACCATCATCAACCAGAAAAACAGCGACGTGCTTTGCATTTACGTCGCGATCGGGCAGAAAAACAGCTCGGTGGTGCAGCTTGCCAACGAATTGACGCAGGCGGGCGCGATGGAATACACCATCATCGTGTCGGCTTCCGCTTCGGAACCGGCTCCGCTGCAATATGTGGCGCCCTATGCGGGCTGCGCCATGGCGGAATATTTCCGCGAACAGGGAAAAGACGTCTTCATCATCTACGACGATCTTTCGAAACACGCGGTGGCTTACCGTGCGCTTTCCTTGCTGATTCGCCGTCCGCCGGGACGTGAAGCATACCCCGGCGACGTCTTCTACCTCCATTCCCGTTTGCTCGAACGCGCGGCGTGCG
>CALXIC010000207.1 GCA_944388265.1 uncultured Clostridia bacterium
TCGGCCAGAACTTGCAGTTTCATCCGATTTCATCCTTTCAAGCGGCCGGTTTGGGAAGAAAAAACCTCTTCCCAAACGGACTTTTTGTTGTTTATTCCACGGTGACGTAAGGTTTCAGCGCCGCAAACTGTGCGCCGTAAGGCTTCGCGTCCTCGTATTCCAGCGATTGCAGCACGATGTTGATGAGATTGCGGCAGGCTTGGGTGAGTTCGGCATCGGTCAAGGCGCAGTCTCCCTTGCCTTCCAGCGCCGCGCGGATGCTTTCGTAGTCCCTTGCTTCGCCCGGCATGATGAGGTCGTTGCCCACCTGAATGCACTTCGCCGCCGAAGAGCCGCCCTCGACCGTCGTGTGGCAGGTGGTCATCCAGTCGGTCATCACAACACCGTGGAATCCCCATTCGTCGCGCAGCGCACGGTTTAACAAATCGGCGTTGTTGGCGCTGTGCACGCCGTTGATTTCGTTGTAAGAAGTCATCACCGACATCGGCTGTGCCGTCTTCACGGCGATTTCAAAGCCGCGCAGATAGATTTCGCGCAGGGCGCGTTCGCTCACCATGCTGTTGGAGCCCATGCGGTTGTCTTCCTGATTGTTGCAGGCAAAATGCTTGATGGTGGTGCCCACGCCTTTGCCGGTCTGCACGCCGCGGGTCATCGCCGCCGCCATCATGCCGGTGAGCAGCGGATCTTCGGAATAATATTCAAAGTTTCTGCCGCAGAGGGGGTTGCGGTGAATGTTCATGCCCGGCGCCAGCCAGAGGGTGACCCCGAATTCTTCCAATTCTTTGGCAACCGCAGCGCCCACCTCTTCGATCAACGCCACATCCCAGCTTTGCGCCAGCAGGGTGCCGATCGGGAAGGCGGTGCAGTACTGATAATAGGTGGATTCGCCCTTCGGTTTCGGTTTGCCTTCCGCGAAAAAGCCGCCTTCGACCGCACCGGTGAAGTCGAGCGGAAGGAGTCTGCCGTCCTTGTCCACTTCATAGCTGGCCGTCAGGCGCAGGCCTGCCGGTCCGTCCGCCAGTACAATGCCCGCGAGGTTCCACGGCGCTTCTTCGGCGCAATGGCTGGTTTCGCCCGCCGATCCGGGTACCGCGCTGCCGGCACTGCCGAGGTTGCTGCTTGCCAAATCCTTATTCGGGTCGCCCACCACCAGCAAAATCTTCTGTTCGGTGGAAAGGGACTGAGCGAGCTTGCCCGCTTCGTCCTCGGTGACCGTCGTTTCGGTGCGGTAGGTGCAGAGGGTCTGCGGGAGTTTTGCCGCTTCGAGCAGGATTTCCGGCGCTTCCCCTTCCGGCACGCGCACCGTAAGGGGTGCCAGTTCGGTGAGTTCTTCTTTGAGCGGGCAAATGTGCATCGTCTGCACCATCAGATGATCGGCATCGAGCACCAGGCGCGCCGCCACAGCGGTATGGTTGGAGGCATTGCCCACCAAAAGGGCGTAGCTTCCCGCTTCCAGCAGCCAGCCGCTGTCCTCTTCGCTGTAGGAGGCGAGCTGATACACCGGGAAGGTGATGGTCATCGTGACCGTTTCCCCAGCGGCCAGCATCGGCGTTTTGGCAAAGCCGCAAAGGCGCTGATATTCTTTGTCGAGTTTTCCCTGCGGGCAGGATGCATAGACCTGCACCACTTCACGTCCTGCGGTGCTTCCGGTGTTTTTCACCGTCACTTCCACCGAAACGGCAGGAGTTTCCCCGTAAGAAACGGTGACCGCACCCGTTTTGACATCAAACGTCGTGTAGGACAGCCCGTAACCGAACGCATAGCGCGGTTTTACTTCAAAGGTATCGAAATAGCGGTAACCGACATAGATGCCTTCTTCATAGCGTACGTGTTCCACGTCGCCGTTTTGATGGCTGAAGGACTGCGCATTCGGATACTCGTCATAGGACACCGACCAGGTATCGGTGAGCTTGCCGGAGGGGTTGACTTCCCCGCCCAGCACATCGGCCACGGCATTGCCGCCTTCCATGCCCGGCTGGCTGATTTGCACGAGCGCTGCAATCGGATAGCGGTCCATAAAGGAAAGGTCCACCGGTCCGCCGGCATTGAGAAGGACGATCACCTGTTCATAGCGCGCGGTGATGGAAGCCAACAGTGCTTCTTCCTCTTCGGTCATGCAGTAATCGCCCGCACCCGCCTGACGGTCGGCGCCTTCCCCGGCGACACGGCTGAGCACGAAAATGGCCGTTTTGGTCTCGGGGTCCACATCGCCGTCGTCCACCAAGCGGCCGCACGGCATCATAAACGGATGGGTAGAATAAACAAAGAAGAACATCGTGCCGGTTTCTTCCTGTTCTTTCAAAATCGCGTCCCGCCACTCGATGCGCTTTTGCCGGTAGAGTTCTTCAAATTCATCGAGCCATGCGCCGGACGTGATCACAAACCCGGCATTTTCCATCCCTTCGCGGATGCTGACGCGGTTTCGTTCGTTCACGTCGCCCGAGCCGGTGCCGCCCTTCATCGTGACACAGGCACCGGCGCCGTAAAGCGCCACTTTGCTTCCGGCGGCCAGCGGGAGCACGCCGTTATTTTCCAGCAAAACCATCCCTTCCGCCGCCGCTTTGCGGGCAAGCGCACGGTTTTCCAGTTCTCTTTGGGATACCGCCGGATCGGTGGTTCCGCTGTAAGTTCTTATTTTTTTCTTCATGGAGAAAATCCCCTTTCTTTCACTTTGTCTTTATTCTAGCATAGCCATCTTTCCAATGCAACAAAAAAGAATCGGCACGCGGTGCACATTTTGTCATTTCATCCAAAGGCATTTGCCCAAAGAACAAAAACGCCCTTGACAAAAAACGCGCTGCGTGATAAAGTAAACGTAATAATCAAAGCGATGATGAGAAGGAGTACCTCATACCACAGCGGCGCAGAGAGAGGATGGCTGGTGTAAATCCTTGTGTGCGGATGGGGGAAGCAGTCTCGGAGCTCCAAACCGAACGGAAATCTCAGTAGGCTTTGGCGGATTCCCCCGTTACCGGGAAGCGGTATGATGGTACCGGCAGAGTGCAGAAAGTAATTTCTGAAGTTAGGTGGTAACACGGACTACGGTTCGCCCTGAACGCAATGCGTTCGGGGCGTTTTTTTATGATCAAAGGAGGATCTATTATGCGTACTTTTGAAAAATCCAGCAAACTCAACAACGTCTGTTATGACATTCGCGGACCCATCATGGACGAAGCCAACCGCATGCAGGCGGCCGGCATTCAGGTACTGAAATTAAACATCGGCAACCCCGCGCCGTTTCGCTTTCAGGCGCCGGATGAAATTGTCCACGACATGATGTACAATCTGCGCGATACCGAAGGCTACTCCGATTCCAAAGGGCTTTTTTCCGCCCGCAAGGCGATTATGCAGTACTGCCAGCTCAAACACATTCCAAACGTCGGCATCGACGACATCTACACCGGAAACGGCGTGAGCGAACTGATCTCCATGTCGATGCAGGGGCTGCTCGAACCGGGCGACGAAGTGCTCGTTCCGGCGCCGGATTACCCGCTGTGGACGGCATCCGTCACACTGGCGGGCGGCACGGCGGTGCACTACCTCTGCGACGAACAGGCCGACTGGTATCCCGACATCGACGACATCAAGAAAAAGGTCTCGCCCCGCACCAAAGCGATCGTCGTCATCAACCCCAACAACCCCACCGGCGCGCTCTATCCGAAGGAAGTGCTCGAAGACATCGTCGAAGTCGCACGCCAAAACGACCTCATCATCTTTGCGGACGAAATTTATGACCGTCTCGTCCTCGACGGCGAACAGCACATCGCCATCTCTTCCCTGGCGCCCGATCTGTTTTGCGTCAACCTCAACGGCTTGTCCAAATCCCACCGCATCGCCGGCTACCGCTGCGGCTGGATGTGCTTAAGCGGCGACAAATCCCGCGCCAAGGGCTACATTGAGGGCTTAAACCTCCTCTCGTCC
>CALXIC010000208.1 GCA_944388265.1 uncultured Clostridia bacterium
GTTGCTGGATCAGTGTCCGAATCTTTCCGGCATCTATATGACTTCTCATGGGGAAGAAGGGGTGTGTCAGGTGCTGGAGGCACGAAACGCTGCCGGCAAAATCAAGATGATTGCCAACGATTTTATGGGCAATAACTACGACTTGATGCGCAAAGGGGATATCCAGTTTTTGATCGGGCAGGACGCCCGCATCCAGGGATATGAACCGGTCATGATTTTGTTTCGCTATCTCCTAAACGGCGAACTGCCCCGGCGGGAACGGTTGTATACCGACATTTATATCCGGAATGTCTATGTGATTCCGGATGAAAAAAACGAATAAGAGATTTGGAATCTGGTTATTTTGCACAATAAAATAACCGGATTCTTGTTGTTTTCGAAGCTTGTCAAATTTGTTTTTCGATGCTATGATAAGTACATCAAAAGTGCGTGCTCGGACACGCACGAACACACGGAATCATTACGGACAAAGGAGACGATAAAAATGGTAAAAGTTGGGATTATTGGTGCAGGACGCATTGGCAAAGTACCTATCACAAGCATTGCCACCCGCGTCAAAGATGCGGTGGTAAAATCGGTTGCTGATCCGTTTTTGACCGAAGAAACCGCTGCCTGGGCAAAAGCAATGGGCGTGGAAGTGACGACCAAAGATTACAAAGAAATTTTGGCGGATCCGGAAATCGACGCCGTACTCATCTGCTCGTCCACCGACACCCATTCGCCGATTTCGGTTGAAGCGATCAAGGCCGGCAAACATGTTTTCTGTGAAAAACCGATCGATCACGACGTGGCAAAGATCAACGAAGTCATCGAAGCGTTGAAAGGCACCAACCTGAAATATCAGGTGGGCTTCAACCGCCGTTTTGACCACAACTATGAAGCGGTGCAGCGTGCGGTAGCCGAAGGCAAAATCGGCAAACCGGAAATCATCAAAATCACCTCCCGCGACCCCGAACCGCCGTCGATCGATTACGTCAAAGTGTCGGGCGGCATGTTTCTCGATATGACCATTCATGATTTTGATATGGTGCGTTTCCTCGCAGGCTGTGATGCGACGGAAGTGTATGTGCAGGCTGCCAATCTGGTAGATCCCGGCATTGGTGAAGCGGGCGACGTCGATACGGCTGTGATTACGCTTCAGATGGAAAACGGCGCCATCGCTGTCATCGACAACAGCCGCCGTGCCGCTTATGGTTATGACCAGCGCGCGGAAGTGTTTGGCTCGGAAGGCATGGTAGCTGTGGAAAACGACAGCGCCTCCAAAGCGGTGCTCAGCAACGCCGATGGTGTGACCGCGGAAAAACCGCTCTTCTTCTTCCTGGAACGTTATATGGATGCTTACGGCAAAGAAGTGTCGATGTTCATTGATGCCATCGTAAACGATACGCCGGCGCCGCTGGATGTATACGACGGCCTCAAACCGGTGCTGATGGGTCTGGCAGCGAAAAAATCGTATGAAGAACATCGTCCGGTGAAAATTTCGGAAATTGAAGCTTGAGAGACGGGGGAGAAAAAGATGTTTGATTCCAAAAAAGTAAAGCTCGGCATTGCGCCGATTGCCTGGACCAATGACGACCTTCCCGATCTCGGCAAGGAAAACACCTTCGAACAGTGCGTCAGCGAAATGGCGCTGGCTGGATTTACCGGTTCGGAAGTGGGCAATAAATATCCCAAAGATCCGGCAGTGCTGAAAAAAGCGCTGGATCTGCGCGGGATGGAAATTTGCAATCAGTGGTTCTCCTGCTTTTTGCTGACCAAACCGTTTGAAGAAGTGGAACAGGAATTCCGTGCACAGCTGACCTTTTTGAAGGCGATGGGCGCGAAGGTCATCGGCGCTTCGGAACAGAGCTACAGCGTGCAGGGCCAGCAGGATACCCCGATTTTTGGTCATAAATACGTGATGAACGATGCGGAATGGGAAACGTTTTGCACCGGCATGAACAAATTGGGAAAAATTGCGAAAGAAGAATACGGCATTGCGCTCACCTTCCATCATCATATGGGCACTGTCGTGCAGACCGCCGAGGAAGTGGAACGCATGATGGCGAATACCGATCCGGAATACGTCAGCCTGTTGTTCGATACCGGCCACTTTGCTTACTGCGGAGAAGATCCGCTGGCGATGGTGAAAAAATACGTCAGCCGCATCAAACACGTGCACCTGAAAGATATCCGTCCGGAAGTGGTGGAACAGATCAAAGCAGAAAACCTCAGCTTTTTGGACGGCGTGCGTCTGGGCACCTTTACCATTCCGGGAGACGGCTGCATTGATTTTGACCCAATCTTCCAAGTGTTGGAAGAAGCCGGATATGAAGGCTATATGTTGGTAGAAGCGGAACAGGATCCGGCAAAAGCCAATCCGTTGGAATATGCAATGCGTGCAAGAAAATTTATTGCAGAAAAAACCGGACTTTAAGAAGGATAGAAACCGCTGCATTGCAGCGGTTTCTGCATTTTGTGGCGAAGGAAAGGGATATCACGATGGCGTTAGTGGCAATGAAAGAATTACTAAAACGGGCAGAACAGAAGGATGTTGGATGCGGTGCATTCAGTGTAGGGAATATGGAGATGGTGCGGGGCGCCGTACAAGCGGCAGAAGAACGGCAAACTCCGATCATTTTGCAGATTGCCGAAGTGCGGCTGGGGCACTCTCCGCTTAATTTGATGGGGCCGATGATGATTCAGGCGGCAAAGGACGCTTCGGTGGACATTGCGGTGCATTTGGATCACGGACTGACGATGAAGACGATTCAGCAGGCGCTGGATCTTGGGTTTACTTCGGTGATGCTGGATGCGTCGACCCTGCCGTTTGAGGAAAATATGGAGCATACGGCAAAGGTCGTCGAGCTGGCGGCTTCCTATGGTGCCACCGTGGAGGCAGAATTGGGACTCGTCGGCGGCAGCGAAGACGGCAGCAGCGATCATGGCATTCGCTGCACCGATCCGGACGATGCGGCAGTCTTTGCGAAACATACCGGAATCGACGCGCTGGCGGTTGCCATTGGCAATGCCCATGGGAATTATCCGGTAGCACCCACACTGGCGTTTGATGTTTTGGAACAGATTCATCAAAAAGTGGCCATTCCGCTGGTACTGCATGGCGGCAGCGGGATCACCGATCGCGATTTTCAGCGGGCGATTTCGCTGGGAATCCGCAAAGTCAATATTGCGACCGCCAGCTTCAATCGTCTGGTGCAGTCGGTGGAAGCGTATATGGCGTCCACGGACCGCCACAATTTCTTTGATTTGAACACCGCAATGACCCAGGGAACCTACGAAAATGTCAAGCGGCATCTTGCAATTTTTGATGCACCGTATGTTCCGGAAACCTGATTTTTTTCTCCGCTGCTTCCTTTATACATAGGGATTTGCAGCGGAGAATTTCTTTTTTGCAGGATGTTCACATTCTGTCTATTCTGACGAAAATAGGAAAGATAATCCAAAAAATAAAGTGATTATTACGGCTTGACAACCCCTGAAAAATAGCGTAGAATGCCCATGATTTCAGAAAGGAGATGAACGCTATGACAAAGGATCTTACTCATGGTTCCCCGGCGCGGCTGATTTTACAGTTTGCGATTCCGCTGTTGTTTGGCAGCTTGTTTCAGCAGATGTACAATATGGTGGATACCATCATTGTCGGCCGATTTCTGGGTGTCGACGCGTTGGCAGCGGTTGGTGCGACGGGATCACTCAATTTTATGATGGTCGGCTTCTGTGTGGGGTGCTGCAGCGGCTTTTCGGTGCCGGTTGCACAGCGCTTTGGGGCGCGCGATATGCACGACTTGCGCTGTTATGTGGGAAATGGCGTTTGGCTCTCCTTGCTGTTTACCGTGGTGATGACGCTTGCGATGACGCTGCTTTGCCGGCCGATCCTTCAGCTGATGAGTACGCCGGATAATATTTTGGATATGGCGTACGATTATCTGGTCGTAATCTTTTTAGGGATTCCGGCAATTGTGCTTTACAATTATTTGTCGTCGATTTTGCGTGCGGTGGGCGACAGCCGTACCCCGGTGTATTTTTTGATCGTGACGTCGATTTTGAATGTTGTGCTGGATTTGCTGCTGGTGGTAGTCATTCCGTGGGGCGTTGCGGGGGCTGCTTGGGCAACGGTGCTGTCTCAGGCGGTGTCCGGGGTGCTGTGCCTGATTTACATGCTCAAAAAGACGGATCTCTTAAAGATTTCGGCGGATGAATGGAAGATTTCGGCCGAGCATCAAAAGGTGCTCATCAATATGGGGGTGCCCATGGGGCTGCAATTCTCCATTACTGCCATCGGCAGCGTCATTTTGCAGAGCGCGGTGAATACGCTGGGTTCCGTGGCGGTGGCGTCTACCACAGCGGCTTCCCGTTTGTCGACGCTCTTTGTTTGCCCCTATGAATGTTTGGGGAATACGATGGCAACCTACGCCGGACAGAATTTAGGCGCCGGCAAAATCCATCGTGTGCGCCAGGGATGTAAACAGGCCACCATTTTTGCGGCGATTTACAGTGCGGCAGCCGTTATTTTGATGTGGTTCTTGGGCGGCGTTTTGGTGCAAATTTTTATCAGCGGGGAAGAGAAACAGGTACTGGATTACGCGGTCCAATTTTTACGCTGGAACAGCGCGTCGTATTTCTCGCTGGGCGTGTTGTACATTCTGCGTCTGCTGATTCAGGGCGTTGGATTTACCAAACTGGCGATTTTCTCCGGCGTGTTCGAAATGATCGCTCGAATCTTTGTAGCGCTGGTGTTTGTCCCGATGTTTGGCTTTGTGGGAGCATGTGCTTCCAACCCCATTGCTTGGGTGTTTGCCGACTGCTTTTTGATTCCCGCCTATTTGGTTGTGATGAAGCGGTTGGTTTTCGTAGAACATGATGAATAGAAACAAGGGAGCGCCTGCTGGCGCTCCCTTGTTTATTTGTCCAAATGTTATGTTCGAAATTCCGGTTTATTCTTTCTTGTCCTTATTTCAGCTGTTTTTTTCTTAAGGAAACAATAATTTAGACGGAATCATGTTCGATTTCTTCCGTCTGTAAAGCAATTAACTTTACAGATTATTTCATAAAAATTGGATAATTTTGGGCATTAAAATTAAAGCAAATAAAAACTGCACAAGTGTAAATATTTTTTACTTTACAGAAAGCGCTGAAAATGGCCAAAAAGTTAAAATTTGCTTGAATTTCGTGCGAAATCCCCACTTGGACCTGAAAATTTGTTGCTATCTTTTAAATTTTAGGGAAGAAATTTGTTGATATCAAACATATGTTCCTGAACTTTTCACAAATTTCAATCTGTAAAATATACAAATAGAATAATAATCAAATATAATACTTAATGTAAATTCAAAAAAAGAGTCATTTTTGGCGATTTGCACAAACATGGGTTGAAAAGCATCAAATGGGTAGCAATCGTATCTTTTCTTGCACGATTGATTGGCGTAAAAATAAACAATTTGTATTATCAAAACAAGATGCTACAAATGGGAAATTTTCCTTTGTGTGGACTTCTGATAATATGACGAATTATCTCCATTTATTTTGGTCGAATTGGACAAGATTTTGGACTTTGTGCACGGTTTGAAAAGAAACACTCTTTTGTACGTTTGATGCAAATCGCCTCAAAATATCGTTGTGAGAATCGCTAAATTGAAGAGGAAAGAAGTCTGTTTTTCTCGGATTGATGTAAAATAAATCGAAAATCCTATGCATATTCAACAAATCAAGGGTGTCAAATTGTTTTGACAATAGCGGATTTGCCTTGTATAATACGAATCGTACCCGACGATGCTGTACCGTGTGTGGAGACGTGCGGTGTCCGGATGGGAAATTTTGAATCATTTCGAATATAAGGAGAGCATTCATGAAGAAGTTATTTTCCAAACGCTTTCCCGCTTCGATGCTGCGTGCGGTTTTGGTTTCTTCCGTTTCGGTTTTGGCCGTCGCTGCCTTCACTGGCGTAACGTTTCAGGCACATACGGTAGTCATCCATGACCAAAATCAGGTGTATTCCATATTAACCACCAGCAATAACCCAGCAGAAATACTGGGCGATGAGGGTATTACATTAGGCGAAAACGATTATTACGATTTTACAGAAGTCGTAGATGGTGAAGCAGACCTCTATGTGGTTCGTCCGCATGAAGTAGAATTTATCGATGGCGGTGAAACCCGTACGGTTTATACCACAAGCGCTACCGTATCGGATCTGCTGGAAGAACTTGGAGTGGAAGTCGGCGAAGACGATGTGTTAAACGTCTCTGCGGAACGTGAATTGTCCGACGGAATGGAAATCAAGCTCAGCCATTATACGTACAAAGAACGTACCGAGACTTCGAAAATCAAGTTTGATACCATTCGTGAAGGCGCAGAGCCGTCCGATTCCACGGTGGAAACGGTGGTCACGGAAGGTGTCAATGGTAAAAAAGAAACGGTTTACCGCGACGTTTATCTGGATGGTGAACTGGAACGCACGGAAGTGGTTTCCGATAAGGTGACCAAACAGCCGGTGGACGAAGTCATTGAAGTGACCGAAGCAACCACCGAATTGTATGTGGGCGGTTATCTTCGTTATTATGCGCCGGGCGAAGCGCCGGTGGAACTCGATGAAAACGGTTTGCCGGTCAATTACGCTTATAAAGTGAGCGGCAAAGCACCTGCTTACAGTGCACTGGGGAAACCCACCGAATTGGTGCCGGGTTGTGTGGCGATGGATTTGAGCCAGTACCCCCGCGGAACCAAACTTTATATCACGGATTCCGACGGCAGCTACGTTTATGGCTATGCTTGGGTAGCGGATACCGGAATTGCTGTTTGCGAGGGTCGTGTCTTGGTGGACTGCTATTACACCACCTATGAAGAAAGCTGTGCATTCGGTGCAAAAACCGTGGACGTGTACGTGCTGGAATAAGAATGAATGAAAAAACGGATGATCCTTTGGATCATCCGTTTTTTTTCGGCTTTGGGGAGAGGAGAAGAATCGTTTCCCCGGGATTTATCGACAAAATTTTCTGTTTGATGCGCTTGGAGGAAAGTCCTTTGCCGCGCACCATCTGCTGTAAGGCGTCTCCGCGGTGAAAACCGTGGACAACGGTGATCTGTTCGACTTGATCGGGCAGGGTGCGCAGCAGCTGCTCCAGATGGCGCTTTGCCTGCTGGGTGGTCATGCCATGCACATCGGCGGTAATTTGTTTGGGTTTCATATGCTTCCTTTCGAAAAAAGCCCCGAAAAAGCCAAAAACGTGATGAAGTGGGGCTTCATCACGCTCAGGCTTTCTTGAGGGGTATCTATTGAGGAGGGGAACGCATAACATTTGTTATGCGTGTTCATGTATTGAACAATTTTATTATACAACGTTGGCCATCGAAATTGTTACGAAATTATGAAGTTTTCGGCAAGCCTGTACAATCTTTGGAAAATATGGTATAATTCCAAAAAGAACATACTGTCTTTTTGGAGGGGGATTCTGATGCTAAGCCCAAAAGCGCAGCGTATTTATGATTACATCGTCGATCGTATTTCCAACGATATTTCGCCGACGGTGCGTGAAATCTGTGAAGATTTAAATATCAAATCCACTTCCACGGTACACCGCTACATCAATGAATTGTGCGAGAAAGATCTGATTGTCAAGACCAACAATCACAACCGCTCCATTCAGCTGTCCCGGTCACAGGTGACGCGTGTGCCGATTTTGGGGCCGGTTGCGGCAGGGGAACCGATTACTGCCATTGAGGACATCGAAGGCTATGTCCCGTTTGATCATCAGGCGTTCGGCCCGGCGGAAGATTTGTTTGCACTTCGCATTGAAGGGCAGAGCATGATTGAAGTTGGCATCTTTGACGGCGATTTGGTGATTGTCCGCCGCACGCCGCATGCTGCAAATGGGGAGATCATCGTCGCCTTGGTGGACGATTCCGCTACGGTCAAGCGCTTCTATAAAGAAGACGGTCACTTTCGACTCCAGCCGGAAAACAAGGATTATGAACCGATTATCGTCGACGACGTCCAGATTCTGGGAAAAGTCGTGGCCTCCATCCGATATTTTGAATAAGATGCTGAAAAGCACGGATCAAACGATCCGTGCTTTTTTCATAAAATATTTTGCCGGATGTCTTGACAAGAATAAGTACTTCTGTTATGTTTTATTTGTTTAGTTCAATCTTTAATTTTATA